>JBBRGN010000065.1:0-18525 GCA_038240665.1 Chitinophagales bacterium
CCTATGTGAAAATTAACAGTTGGCGCTGAAGTAAAACCGCTTCCTGATTTTGTTATTGTAACAGAAGTTACAGCACCTGCTGAAACGTTTACTGTGCCTTCGACGCCTTCACCACCACCTGTAAGAAACACAGCAGGAAAACTTGCTGTATATCCAGATCCGCCTGTGTTTATTGTAACACCCGTTACGCCTATTAAAAGGTTATCGCGTTGTGTAGTTGTTAATCTAGGCGGTAATAAACCCGATGTCGTTGAGTTTATATGTAATTTAACGCCTGCTGTTGTTGTATTTGCGCCTATTAGAAACTGACCAGTTTCCGTTATTCTTGCACGTTCTACCACTGGTCTTGTTCCAACGTTAACTGAAGTTGAAAAATCACCAGTCGAAAATATTAAAGCGGCTGAATTGAACGTTAGTGAGTTCTTTATTGAAAGTGATGTCGGTGCTAAAAAAGATGTAATTGCAGTTCTCGAAAATTGCAATGCTTGATAATTCCTTGGTCCGCTTGTTGTATTAGTTGGGTTAACATGTAGGTTGTCAATGAATGTAATGCCTGAATTAGTGATTCGCACTGGTTCTGCATTTGGTCCAAGCCCGCCCCCTGTTCCAAGGCAAATCATATTTATATTGTATGCGCGAATTAAATTGTACATAGTCGTACCGCCATCCATTGTATACCTTAATTGGTGATCTTGGTTTATCGTATTGTTCAAAACAGCATCGAACCAGTAATTTTGCGATGCTGCGAATGATGGATAAATTCGAACACTATTTTGAAATGTCTGTGTAGCCGTAAATGTTTGGGCTGATTCTAAAACTGGAATCGTTCGCCACTGATCTGCATTGTTTACCTGCAAACGGCCTAATGAACTATTATAAACAAACAACCCAGCAGGCGTATTAATCGTCGCTACTGGAACAGAAAACCCACTCCCAGTACCACCAATTGCAGCAGCACTAGCTGAAAGTATATCCCCCACAGCATAACCAGAACCCGCAGCAACAATCGTTACAACAGAAACGTTACCAGATCCATTTACGGTGATGTTAGCCGTTGCACCTGTACCCGTACCGCCCGTAAGTGATACACCGGAGTAAGTCCCTGTTGTGTATAATGTACCGCCTGTGATGCTTCCGAGGGTTGCGATTGCTGAGTAGTTGGCTGCGATATTTGCAGTGGTTTGAAGCGGGAAAGGGCGAGAACCGAGGGTTGTTGAAACTGCATCAAAAAGTGATAAAGCATTTATTGAACTTGCACCTAGTCCAAACTGACCAGTTCCTGTTATTCTAGCCCTTTCAATTCCTGTATGCACTGTCCCCGCTGCGGCTGTTCCGTTTCCTGTTGTAAATAAAATTACACCATCTGTTCCTGAGCCAGCACCTAAACCTCCCGAAATACTAATATTGCCGCCTGATCCATTCGTATTTCCCGTTAATCCAGATGCAGAACCGCCCCGAATAGTTGCCGTCTGTGGCGTACCCGGATTGCCATCAGTAACATCATTAAAGCTAAAAGTAGACATTGGATTTAATCGACTTCCATAATTCATTGTTTGACCGACAAAAGAAAAATTAGCACCACCTAATGGAAAAATTCGATAAGCATGTAGAGAACCGTTAGTTGTTATGAATGCACCAGCTGTTGTTTGACCACCGCCTGAATCAGTAAAGGCTACGTTTCCGGGTTGAAGTCCGCCTAAATTACTAATATTTATAGTTCCTGAAGTACCGCCTGAAGTAAAGAAATTAAAAATTGTAGATCCTGCGCTCGCTTGACGAAACCCAACAGATGATGTAGATAACCATATATCTCCGCCAAAAAATGATCTTCCAGATTCAACATTAAATGCGTACCTATTCGTAAAGGTAGTATTTGTTGACGGAACGGGTTCGCCTAAAATATTTAACGTAGAAAACTTCGTATACATAACCCCTGTATTCGTGCTGGTTATAGTG
Organism: Chitinophagales bacterium; assembly: GCA_038240665.1. GTDB lineage: Bacteria > Bacteroidota > Bacteroidia > Chitinophagales > Saprospiraceae > Haliscomenobacter. The sequence goes on from JBBRGN010000065.1 coordinate 1,957, forward strand.
GGAATGCCGATTGAAGCTGCTGAGCCACTTGCGACTGTATTCGCACTACCATTTACGCTAGTCAATGTATACGTGAATCCAGAACCTGAACCGCCCAAATTGGTATTCGCTGTCGTAAGAACATCAGCGACTGTAAAGTTTATACCGCGATTACCAAGAACCACTTGCGTAACTACGCCACCAGCGACTGTGATTGTAGCAGTCGCGCCAGATCCTGTACCACCTGTTAATGCAACGTTCGTATACGTTGCAGAGACATAACCAGAGCCGCCAGCAATTGTACCAGCAACTATCCCATTCGTTCCAACGGTAGAAGTATTATTATACGTTCCAGCTCGCAAAGATAGACCGTAGCCATCACCTGAAAGATCACCCGTATTTGAATATGTTGAATTTATTTGAAATTGCGATGTTGGTGATACGCCATTACCAAGTGATAAGTAGCCATCACTAGATAGGCGCATACGTTCAACACCCGTACTGTTTGTAATGTCAGCACTAGCGTCCGTTTTAAACAATAGTCCTAGACCCTGCGATATAAGACTTTTATCTTGTAATGCGAAAATACCAGCAGCACCTAATGCTGTTAAATTGTGCGTAAACACTAAAGATCCGCCAGTTGTGCCTATTCCGCTAAAAGTACCGGATGCCGGCATTAATCCGATTTGCGTAGTTGTCAATGCAAACCTTGCTGTGGCACCGCTATTTCCGATAACTACACGTCCATTATCTGGCTGTAGAATTAAAACGTTATCGTTTCCTCCGCCCCAAAATCCATGTTGTATGTAACCGTAACCTTGGTTTGAGCCACCTCTTGCAGTATTGTTCAATCCAAAGGTCATGTATCGTGTATTACCACTTGTAGAATTATCTCGTATACGAAATCCAAAAGCTTCGTTTGCTGCACCCGTTCCGCCAGCGGGAACAACCAAGTCAACTTGCGGGTTCGTAAATGCAGATAATCCAAGAACTAATTTTGTGCCGTTCGTATATGCGGTCGAGCCTACGATATTACCAGTACCATCGCCAGTTGCGATTTGACTAGCTGCTAATGGCGAAGTTAGACTTTGTGATAAGAAACGATTCCACTTCGATCCATCGTGCCATTGAGGTGCATTGGTCGTGCTATTATAAACCATCAAAGCAGCAGGCGTATTCACAGCAGTTACGTTAATGGTAAATCCAGAACCAGCACCTCCACCGATTACTGCGTTTGAAGCGCTTAATACATCTCCGACATTATAGCCAGTTCCCGCAGTCGTTATGGTAACAGATGAAACAGCTGATCCAGTAACCACGATCGTTGCAAGTGCCCCCGTTCCTGTGGATGATCCTGTTAACGCTATGCTTGTGTAAGTTCCAGCAGTGTAACCAGATCCACCAACTAATGTTCCTACAGTGGATATTGCGCCATAATTCGCGTTGATTTGGCTACTAGTTTGAGTTGGGAAAGGACGAGAGCCTTTTGTGGTCGATGACGTTGTAAATAACGAAAGCGTATTGTCTGTTGTAGTTCCTAGTAGTAAGTTACCAAGATCACTGATTCGCATTTTTTCCGATAACGAAGCACCATCTGACGTAGAGAATCCTAAACTAGCTGTGATGTTTCCTGCACTTACATTGTTTTTAATTGATTGGATAGATGCAGATGTTTGAGTAGTACCATTTTGATCAGCCGCACTAAAAATCAATCCTGTTCCCGTTGCAGTAGTATTAATAGCGTTTTGTAGAACTAGTGGGTAATTTACACCAATACCTCGTTTATTCATTGTAATAGTATGACCAAATGAGGAATTTCCAGATTGCCCAAATTCGGTCGTAAAAGCTGCAAATTTAACTGCAAATGCAGATGGAGAAGGTGAACTAGAAAAAGTTCCAAAATCGAATATAATTGAATTCGCAGCAGTTGATCGACCTGTATAAATACGTCCAGCAAAATCTTGAATCGAATTTCGAAATGTTATCCCTGCATATGCAGATCCTCCAGATTGTGCATCAATTAGGTTATTCGATGATGTACCGTCAATGATTGGTACGGCTGAAAATGTATTCACGCCCGTCCACGTTTGAGTACTCTGCAATAAAGGGATAGTACCCGTTGCATTTTGTAAAGTATATAGGCGATCCGCTGTATTTGATTCCGCAAAACCATATACAAATCCACTAGCATCTTTTACACTAAAACGATTACTTGCATCTGAATATAAAGCCAGTCCACCCGAAACGGTCGACGGAGCAGCAGATTGATTGAGCATACCAAAAAAACCAGCGCCAGCAGTACCCGTAATTGATCCACCCGTTAGAGAAAAATAAGTAGTACCTAAGTTTAAGTTTGTAATCTGAGTACGGACGTAAGCCCGTGAAGCCACCAAGATAGAATCAACCCTAAGTGTACTAGTACTTTTAATCAATCCCCACCCTGCTGACTTAATGCAAGGGGCAAGCATTAATGTAGTGTCCGAAATAAGTAAGTAGTTAGGAAGTGTTACACTATTGCCATTAGACAAGGTTAGCGTCTGTCCGGACAAGCTTAATGTCTGTGCGTCTAAATCTGAACTTGGTGTCCATGTAGTGCCGTTCCATTTGTACAACTGTCCTGACGTTGGAGCTGTCGCACTTACGCTTCTACCTTGTATTGAAGACACAGTAGGATTTGGAAGACTACCGGACAAGTCGCCACCAACTGTCCCAACCGTAGGAAGTGTTACGCTGTTACCACCAGATATACTAAGTACCTGTCCAGATATACTAAGTCGCTGGCTGTCCGCAAAGAATACCTTAGCCGCTGAAAACAATATTTTTCGCAAAGGCCCACCCTCTTGAGTGTAGATAGCATCTGTCCTAGATGGCGTCTTTGTTGGTGCTTGATCAGGTCTGATTTGTCCATTTAGCGCTAGGACAAGAAACATAAAAAAGACAGACAAGAAAAAATGCGTTGTCTTCATGGCTTAGTATTTAATTAAGATGTGATACAGAATAGTACTAGACACATATTCACCCCCCGTAAAATTTCGGACAATAAAAGTTGCTGTCGAAGATGTCCAGGAAGTTGCCTTTACTGTCGCAATTGCTGAGCTATCTTGACAAGATGCAACGATGACTAAAGCGGATGTCCCAAGTCCATGTGTGACAGTAAATTTACCAGTGCTGTCTGTTGTAGCACTGCCAGCAATAGACCAAAACCTATTTGCAGCACCGGTACGCTTGTACAATGTCTGAGCATCCAGCTGGACAGCTGAAGAATCAACGATGTCGTTTGCAATAGTCGTCGAATCGACAGCTAGCGAAGTGGCGCCAGCGGCATTGTTGGTATTTACCGTAAAAGCGGTAGTTTTTCCCGTTTTTGCATCCGTGACATTTACTTTGTCCCCAGCAACAAAAACATTGGCTTCACTTAGGGTAGTAATTTGAACTGATGTTACCGTTCCAGCAGATATTTTTGCACTTGTAATAGTGGGAACCGATGCTTTTATGACCGCGACATCAGCCTTGGCTAGGGCAACCTCATTTCCTTGCCGATCATCTGGCAGCAATTGTGGTGGGATGCTTTGCGGCTCATTTCCGCTAATCCCACTTCCGGTGCCCGGTTGAGGAATGCGATTTTGGTATTTCTTAGGAGGAAGTGACCGCCTGTTGGTGTTTTCGATCAATTCCGTAAACACTGCATTCCACGTATCACCACGGGCATTAAAATCCCCAGAGATTATCATGTAAAACTTACCTGAAGACTCAAGCAAGTTCAGAATGGTATAGCTACCACCGATGAAAGGTTGATTTAGCTTTTTTGCTACCTTCCCATTGTAGCGGATAATTGAGGCGGCTAAAACTTCATGGATACCACCACTTCTCGCAGATCCATTCCAGTTTTCAGTAATTGGAAAGGGAGTACCTTCAGTCCGTCGGGCACGCATGGTAGTCAATGTATAACTATAGGGACCGTCACCAAATGTAGAAATGATTGGTACTTCCTTAGAGGCGCCAACTAGGCTTTCATCGGTAAAAGTTGTTTCATTGAATGCGCCATCTATTAAGCCTTCCGGAATCACCTGAAAATTTCCATTTGTTACAAACCACTCAAAGCCGCTGATAGCCGTAGGACTAGTACTACCCCCAAAAAAATAAGTCCGCTCATAGCTTAGACTTAGCACCGCATCACCGGAAGCGGGAAATGGAGGCGTTACCAAGCTAAAATTATACCGGTTTTGCCCGTTGAAATTGTAATTAGGATTTACAAAGAATTCATAGTCAGCCGCCGTTGTGCTCCAAAAGGGGTCGCCATAGGTGATTTGTCCTTGTTGCACCACGCTAGTACGTACTAGCCATCTATCGCCAATTTTTAAGCGCATCAGGAATTTATGCGCATGTGAAAGATAAGTAGGGTACGTTGTTGAGTTCAGGACCGTCGGATAACTCAAGGTGAAAGATAGATATACCTTTCCGGTCCCTGAAAAGCTATCAACGTCAGTTATGGTGATGGGGCCGGTCACAAAGTTTAGGTCTAGCGCTACGTTTTTTGCACTTTCATGCTTGTAGGTAACCTTCACCCGCTTGATAGCCGCTTGGTATTGCCAGTAAGCCCCCATGGCTTGATCGTAGCTATTTGAATAAGTAATTGGCAAGCCGGTTTCATAACTTGTAACGGCGCCATCCGAATTAAATGAATGAATCCTAGCAGTAGATACGTTGCTATAGGAAGGAATTTGCACAAACCAAAATGAACCTAGTGTCATGAAAACCCGGGCATGGAAAGTTTTAGCAATCATCTCCAATACTTCCCAGGCTGTTTTTGAGCGCTTCTGAGTAGTGGTAGTACTGCTCCCTTTTGAGTCGATGTACAACCAAACAATGTGGCGGAGGCGAATACCTTCCAAGAACGAATCATACAGCGTATTTTCATCACAAGTCCAGCTTGTGCACGCCTTAAGCCCTACCGTCAACTGATCATAAAGCCCCGTCTTTTTTAGAGCTATGGTGATGTGCTGACTTAGGTAAGCGTCTACTGTGAATTCTTCCCCATCTTGGTTGAATTCGATTTCTTTCAATCTAGCTAGGCCATCTACAGCGCGAATGGTGAATGGGCGTGGTAAGCGATCATCGGCAAATTGAATTTGATCAGCGAGCACTAGGCCCACCCACCAAAGGACAGTATCTTTGTAGACTTTTACAATAAAATCACCTTCATCAGCAAGGGCGATTTCGTTTAAAAGCGATTCATTTACGACAAGTTCTGTATCGGTTTTTGCAAGGATTTGAAACGACAAAGAAGAGGGAATAATAGGCGTGTTGATGTCTGCTTCACCCCCTTCATAACGCAAGGAAAATACATCAGCTCCCAGGTGAGCATTAATTACCGTCGCACTAATATCGGGACCGTATAGTTTTACATCCCATTCGATGTCACTATAAGATTTGCCCCCGCCTTGTAATCGAAGTACAGACATACCATTAATTTACACGTCCAAATTTCCTTGTCTTAGTTCGGTCGATGGCTAATAAGAGATCTTCACCTCTGATAGTTACTTCAGGGAATCCAGAACCGCCACCGTTATCGATGTAGTTTTTCAGCGTTGATAGTGGAGCAATAACCTCCGGATTCGACCGCGCATTAGGGTTGTCACCGACAATTGCAAGCGTGGGGCCATATGCAAGCCCACCTTGAGCAAGTTTTGGAGCTGATGCAGCAGCTTTGTTTTTGACGAATTTTGCAAGGGCTACCAAGGCAACACCGGCAACTATAGCACCAACGCCGCCTAGGGATCGAAATGCCTCTTTAATTCCCAAAATGGCAACACCGGTAGCAATTGCTAGTTTTCCTAGATTTTCAAGAGCATCCGCAATAGGGACTAAAATAGCATTCGCAAAATTTCCTTTCGCAGAAATTCCAGATGCCAGATTACCTAATAAATTACCAAATCCAGTTGCTATTTCAGCAATTCCTGAATTGATAATTTGTGTAAGGCCATCATTAAAACTTTGTAATGAATCTAGGTAGTTCTTAGCCTTCAGCTGAGTAGAGTTTAAAGCTACATCAGCTTGGGGTAAAACATATTGCGATAGTTTTAGCGCTTCAGCATTTAATGACGAATGCTTTATAGTTAAGTCTTCAATGACCTTACCATATTTGTCAGCAATGGAAATAGAAAAGTTTTGCCGACCATCAGAGGCAACAGAGGTTATTGCATTAGGAGCTATAGGTAGTAACTTAATTTTTCCCCGTGCAGCACCTTTTGAACTTCCAGTACTGCCAGAATCCGCAACATTTGGAGCTTGATCCCCACTGAATATAGCAGCATTTAAGTCTTTTGTTTCCTTTTTCGCTTTCCCAGCAAGTCCCGCATACGCTAAAAGATCGCCCCCAACTTCACGCATAGTTTCCCCGAATGACTTCCATTTAGGAACCTCGACATAATCTTCCGTTTTGAAGCTGAAGCTCTTTGCAAAGTTGGTTCCAGCGGCCCCAAAAGTTGCCGCACTAGTGAAACTATCAATTCCTTTGAGGATCGAATTGATAAGCGTTGATACGGCATTTTTGATACCTATCCAGATATTAATGAATGTCGCTTTGGCGGCATCCCAGTTTTTAACCAGATAGATAGCCGCAACCGCAAGAGCGGTTATACCGGCTATTGTCAAACCTAGTGGCGACAGCAGGAAAGTAAATGCAGCGGATACCCCTTTAAATAAATTGATAACGCCCTTAAAGCCGACAACAATAACTTGCGCAACAGCGGCCAATTTACCGACAATAAACAAAACAGGCCCTATAGCAGCTAGAAAGATGCCAAACCCAATGATGTTGCGCTGTACGGTATCATCTAAGCCAGAAAACCAAGTTGAAAGGTTATTTAGAGCTGTTCCAAGCCCATCGATTTTTGATTGTAGGTCAAAGGATTCATTAATTTCCTTCCCAATCGAAGCAAAAAAAGTTTTCACGCTGATACCTAAGTTTTCCAGCGAATTGGAAAGCCCGCCTTCAACCCGTTTTAAATTGCCAAGTCTGCCTACTATCTTATCAACAAATTCTTGAGCACTAACGCCACTTGCTCGAATAGCTTCAATATTTGTAGTACCAAAAGCCTCCTTTATAGCCGTACCCACAATAGGCATATTTTCCTGAATAATTCCAAGGTCTTCTTGCAATATTCTCCCCTTGGCAATCATTTGAGTGAACTGCTTTAAAACAGAATCAAAGTTATCAGCAGTTCCGCCAGTGGTTGCAATGGCGTTAGCTACTTGCTTTATGGTTTCCTCTGCAAATTTTGCCGAAAAACCAACAGCCTGTAGTCGAGTAGAAGCAGCTACAGCTTGTTCAAAACCAAGCCCGGGAGCCTCCGCCAAGGCTTTGAGCCGCTCAATCTGCACATTTGCGGGGACAACCGATTTTGTAACGGCGTTAAGCCCTTTTTCAAGTCGCTCAAAATCGCCAAATGCCTTAACGCTGGCAATGCCAATACCGGCAAAAGCGGCACTAAAAGTAGTACTGAGTTGACTACCTAAGTCCGTCATTTTACTACCAAAGCGGCGCAAATTGCGCTCCGCCTGATTTAAACCCGTTTCCAGCGGCTTTAAATAGGCTCCAATCTTGACATTAATATCAGCTAATCCCGCCATTGATTAATTCATTTCATCCCACTTTGCAAATATTTCCCTCATTCGCTCAATATCCTCTAAAGTAGTAGGTTGCTCAACTTGCGGGTTTTCATCCCACGGATGCGGCCACAATTCAGAAGGGTTTTTTATTTTATCGCCAGCATAACCCATTGCGACGAAATAAGCGTGCATCCTAAAAAGCCAAGCCAAGTTATTTTCCTTGTATCGATCAGCTGCATCCTTGGCCCGAATGGCCAAAAGGAAAGCCCGTAGCGTAGAATTGTAAAATTCGTCTTCAGTCCATCCTAATCTACCAAGGGCAATTTTCATGCAGGTTTCGGTAGTTAGGTTTTCTTCGTCAGCCCCTTTTTTTTTGCCTCCTCTTTTTCAAGGTCAGACATCACCATATTCATCCCTGCATCTTTTATCAAAATTTCAGTAATGATTTTGAATGAATGAATCATGTTACCCTGAAAAATAGTATTCAATTCATCCATTCCGTACTGATCGGGTTTACCTTGGGCTTTGGCGCCATGATTGAGCCCACTTTGAACTATTACCCGAATAACTTTAGCCGAAACATTAGTCAAATTGCTAAGTATTTCCGCTATGCTCATACCCAAACTTTCTTCCATTTCCTCAAGGGCAGAGAATGGAAATGCTACCGGGTAGGTAACATTCCCAATTTTTATGAAGCTTACTTTCATTAAGCGGCAGTTGCTTGAACGAGTGCGCCCGTTCCAGTGAAAGAAACTGAATAAGACACAACATCGCCAACGCTAGCTGATACTTCAGCAGACGTTAGATAGGCGTCGCCTGTCCATTTGATGTCGCCCGATACGCCGGTAGAGAACTCAACTTTGATCTTGGTTTTGGCGATTTGAAAAGCAATCAAATCATCAATACCATTTGCAGCGTCAAAGTATACCAATCCAGAAGTTGAACCAGACCAAGAGTTTACTGATGCAGTTGCTTCTTTCCAAGAGCTGGAATAGTTGTCTTTGTGGTTGATCTCCGTAGTATCTGTAGAAATTGAAATTTTGCATTCTTTGGCAGCATAGATGGCAGCAGGCGTAGTGGTGCCAATTTTAATGCGCAAGTTATGCCCCATGATAGGCCCGGTAGTTGGCATTGCTTTATGTTTTTAAGGTTACTTAAAAAATTACTTTTCAATATCAGTGGGCAAATCTTGCTCAACTGGTATTTGCTCCGTTACTTCGGCTTGATCATGTTGAAAAAGCTTGGCTTTTCCTTCCTGAATGTATACTTCACTGTCTTCTGAACCCAAGTCAATCACTTGACCTTTTTTCCAAGTCTTCAGTTCATTGTTTGGGCTCTGCATATCGTACAAGAGGCAAAGTGTCATATTATAATGCTTTGGTAATCTTGCGTAATTTGATGAAACTGCAATTTCTCATCAATTAACTCAGATTCGTTTTCAAATGAAAGCCATTTCACCGTTACTCCATGTTGCGTGCCTTCGTATCGATCCAGTAAGCCCCGAACTAAAGCCGCTATTTGCTTTGCCTCCTGATAGGAATTGGCAAAAAGGTCCAGCTTTATTTTGCACTCAAAAACCCCTACGACGTCTTTTGCTATGAGTGAATTTGAATCAACCGCATACACAATGCAGGGGTGTATTCTATCTTCAGACAATGCCAGCGGATAAATCTTATCCCCTACGATAGCCTGAAGGTCCGCACTGTCAATCAAGAGCTGATACACAACCTTTCCTACATTCATTAATTCAGGTTTAAAAGCGCTATTTTTCGGCGCAATTGATTTTCAAAACTGGAAATCAATCGACCTACCACCACGGGCCGCGTACTAATTGCGGCATTAAGCAAAAACCTTTGAGCGCTTTGTGATTTGGTGCCCGCTTCCACAAAAGGAGCATAGTACCCATCAACCCGGGCTGAGCTGGTAAATTTCCCCTTACCTTTTCCCTTGTTGAGTTTAGGCCCTACCAAAATGGATCGTTTCATAGCCCTGAAAGAAAGCGTGCGAATAGAGCGCGATAAATTACCAGGGGCATACTCAGCAACCCTAAACCCTTTGCCATTTGGGGCGCGAATACCGCGCACTACTTTAGCCGTTCCATAACGATAATGGTTAGAACTTGAGCGCGGCGCTAGTTTTGATGCGCGTTCAACCAAAGGCTGAGCAGCATATAGTAAAATATCGCGCAATTCCTTATCGCCAAGCGACTTGATCAATTCGCGAAACTTCAACCCAATTGCCCTTATTTCTCGCTCTAACTCTGCATCCATTGTACTAAGTTGTTTGAAACCAGGTATTACCATTAGAATCCGTCCAGGTGAGTCCCCCTGGTGATATGTATGGTTTTTTTGTAGGCTCGTTGGCGCTAGCGCCATCATCCAACAAAACCCAAGCATTACCGTTAGGGTCCGTCCAAAGTTGATTGCTTGAATCCGTCCAGAACTTTTGAGTTGCGTACTGTTCAGGATCGGTCAATTCCGCTTTGATGAGCAAATAAGCTTTATCAGCTTGCGGAAGAACCGACCTAATATTGTACTCATTGCCTTTGTATCCGATCCGCATGTAAGTAGCGATCCCATCGCGCATACGGACGGTAAAAAAAGTATTGAGTATTCCCGTAAACCGGTCACCTACAAAGTTCTCATCAGATCCAGCATCCTTAAACTCAACACCCGCCCAAATTTCATTTGAAGTAAGCCAGTTCTTCTGAACGCCGCCATATTCATCCCTCGTTGTGAGGAATGTTTTGAAAGTCAAGCGTTGATTCAATTGGCCTATCTTTTCCATTTACCCAAAGTATTTGATTCTATGTAGCTCAAGATAATTTTGAGCAGCAGTCGAGAACCTAGAAACAGAATCTTCCCTTTTTTCATAAGCATCAGAAATCATTAGCGAAATAGCGCCTTTGATATCTTCTGGAATACTAGCCGCATCTGCCCAACCAGCTTCATACTCAATAGTAACTACCCCCCGATCATTTAATATGTCCGGCCATTGTGCGTTGGGCCTGCGATATACTTCACCCGGGATCACATAGGCATCAAAACCATAGACAGTATTGGCTAAAGTTTGCTCAACCCCCGCTACATCCTTGTATTTTACACTGTTCACGCCGTTTGGATTTCCCAACCCTAATTGTATGATCTCACTGAATGCGTTAAATCGCTGTACAACAGTTTTTAAGGTTATAGCAATTCCCGTGTATTGTTCCGCCCGATACCGGCACTGCTTGATAATACTGGTGATCAAGTCATCATCAGCAGTGAAGTCAACCCTCAAAATCACCTTGGCCTCGCTAAGGGTAAAGGGCTCAAAACTAGAATCGGCTATAACCTTAAAAACTTTGCTCATTATCTTACCTCTTTGACTTTTTTATCAATTCGGTTTTCTTTTTTGCCATCTTCATCACCTTTCTTTGCTAGAATTGCGATGCCAGCAGTGATTAAGCCTTCAGCAACTTCATCTTCCAGATCTGCAATATCTCCTAAGAAATAAGCAAATCCTTGGCCCGTAGGACTTTTGATAAATTCTACCTTCATGGCTACGGTTTTTAAGAGATTAGCGCATCTTTCATGGCCGCAAAGCTTTCTGGATGGCGAACCCCAATGTCAACCCAAGAGTTGACCACCAATTCCACAATGGCTTCTTTTGCGCGGGTGTAAGGATCGACAGTTATATCAAGCCCGCCCCACATGCCGATGATAAGTTGTGACCAATCCCCGAAAATGATTGCATGACAAATAGCGGACGCTGTACCTTTGGTAAGGGTACTTGGTACTTGGGTAGATACCTCAGCACGATAACCATTTACCTCACCATTTTCCCATAACTCAAAGCCAGTGTTGGTGAATTTTTCGGTCTTTTTCGCCTTTCCACGGATACCAGGAGTGGTCAAATAAGCCATAGTCGCGGAATCAGCAGATTGTGCGGCAATGGCAGTTTCCAGATCAACAAGGTGTGACCAAATAAGTGATGCACCGTTAGTGCCACCTACAACTGATCCAATACCAGAAAGATTCAAAATACCAGTTGGTTGGTTTGAACTACCAGAGCCATTGATAGCAGCGGCATCAATGGCAATCTGCAAGGCCTGGTTTAAGTCAGTTCTTACCAAATTCTCTACATCCAAAGAACCTTGAACCATCAAGGTTTTAGAAACTGGCGTAAACGCGGTAAGGCGTTTTGGGCGAAGAGACAATAGGTTAAAAGTCTGGTTTGTTTCAGTTGATGAAGCAACCTCACTAGCCCAAACAGCGCTTGAACGCGCATTTTCACGGGGAATATCCAGGTTTCCAACTAGACCGGTAAGCATTGTCGCGCCAAGCGCTTCTACCTTGAGTTGAGGGCTAAGGAATGTGATAAAATCGTTGGAAAGCTCAGTTTGCACCAAGTTCCCACCTACACCAGCCGTTCCAGCAATCAAAGTGGTTCTTCGCTCCAACTCTGCTTGCGATCTACCCCGAATCATCACAGAAGGAATCCTAAGATTACCTTCCATTGCAAGCCCGCCTTCGCGCGCCTCCTTATCGGCTTCTTGTTGCATTTCACCTTCAACCCCGTCAAGAGGTTTGCCAGATGAAACTAGCTGGACGGCACGCATTAGCGAGTACCGTTTTTTGATTTTGGTTTCTTCGCTTTCAGCCTGGCGGCGCTGGCGATTTTGACCTTCTTCATTGGCGCGTTGCTGTTCATCCTTTTCAACTTGCTCAGCAAGTCGGATTTGAGCCTCAATTGCCGAACGCTTAGATTCGAGATCATCTGATTTGGTTTTAAACTCTTCTGGAGTAAGAGTTTCACCAAGCAGCCCGCGCATTTGAAGTTTCAAATCTTCCAAAGCACGGCGCAATTCGATTAATTTTCCCATCTTGGGTAAATTTATTTTGTTAAAAATTCGATGTACCGCTTTCTTGACGCCGCATCATTTAGAGCCAAGGGAAGTTCGGTTTTATTTGATCTTGCAGAAGCAGAGGTTTCGTTGTAAGCTGGAAAGGTAACCGGACCAACGTCGTACAATTCTTTGACTTTGGTGATTTTCCGTAAATCTTGCATTTCGTTGATTTCACTTCGCTCATAAGTATCAATCTCAAACATGAAAGAACTTTGGGAGATAATGCCGCTTATCACCATTTGCCAATAGTGCTTTGATAGTTCAGTATCTTGCAATGTGGCCCGATAATATAGCCCCTTGTTATCCTCAAAAACCTCCAATGTTTTATTTGACATTCGAGCTAAAACCAAATCTGAATTATGGTTCACCTGAAAGCGGGCATCGGAAGTAGCAAGGCAGTCTTTAAATGCCCCTGGCGCAATTTCTTCAAATAGCCAAGAATATAGCCGAGTGCGAACATTGAAAAGAGCAGCGTAACCCTCAATGATCATGTTATTATCCTCACCAGAAGCACGAATTTCAAAAGCTAGCCGCATTTCGCGAGCTTCATACTTCTCAGCCTTTCGGGTTTCGGCAACTATGCCAGATCCCGGAATAAATTCAATTTGTTCCTTTGGCATCTACAGACTGTTTATTTTGTAAAAGAGGATGTGCGTAATCATCAAGCCCCTCAACAGGGTTAAGCCCTTCCATGTCTCGAACTTCATTAGGACTCATCCAGCGGTTTTGAATAGCGGCAATGAAATAAGCGGAACGGGTAGCCGTATCACCCCTAAGCAGTGCGGCCATATTGAAACGGACAAAGTATTTTGCAGGATCATAAGCAAAGAGCTTGCTATTGAATTGCGTTTCAATACGCTTACACCAAACCCTCAGCACGTAATCAACAAATTGCTGATTGAGGTTTTCGATATTGGAAAAAGTCGCCCTTTCCAAATCCGCCAATAGCGGCACAGGCACGCCGGTGATATTTGAAATGTCAGATATACTAGCGCGCCTGATGGCCACGTATTCGGAACTTTTGGGATCTGACGAAATAGGTTTGAATTTTAAGCCGCCCTGAAGCATGGCTACTTTACCCACTTTGTCAGGTCCAGTATTGTTGAGGTTGAAAGAATTCAAAATAGATTCCTCTTGAGTAGGTGTGACAACTTTTTCGGTCTCTAGTACACCCGACAAGTGGGCGCCATTGCCAAAAAAAGATCCAATAAATTCTGTTTGAGAAATAGAAACGCCAAAGGTTTCCTTAAATAAGTAAAGTGGGTTAAGCCCATAGAGGCCATCTAACCCAAACGTTTTTATGTGAATGACGTCCTCAGCCCGATATGCGGGCCCTTCATTGAATTTGTACCAGGTACTATCTCCAAGTTCGTAAATATCAGGAAGCTGTTTTTTGATAATCAACTTCATAGAAATGACATCCCCGTTATTTCTCCTTTTCAGAACAACATAGGCATTACCCCGCAAAAAAACTTGCTGAATAAGCTGCTCCATAAACTGGAATCTATCCAATATTGTCGAAGGATTGGCAATAGTACTGGCGGTAACATGATCAACGACCTCAACGGTAATTCGACCATCCTTTTTGAACATGCCAAAAGGGAAGGAAGCAATTTGCTCCGAAACAAGCCGGACGGCCCCGAAATAAGCAGGAATGCCCATTACCTTTACTTCGGTAACGGCAACTTTTGAACGATTATTAGTCAGGTGAATTAACCAGCCAGGCGGCGGGGTTGACACCAAATCCCAGTCATTTTCATATGACCGTTTTTCAATCGCAGCGGGCATAGAGGTAGACTGATCTACATTTTTTTTACGCCGCCAATTGAAGAAATCTCTAAATGTCATAGGATATGGGATAGAATTCGACCTACAATATCGACAAAAATAACTAAATATATTTTATCTAGTTATTTTTTTACAATACTATGACAATTAACGCCACATGATGCCCCGATTTTCATCATAAGGAAGTGCCTGATCAGCGTCTTTCAAATCAGATAAATAAGCACCGAAGCACATGGCGAGTACTACCATTCCGTCGATCTTTTCTTTAGCATTATGCTTGTCGAACATCCTAAGACCGGTCCTATTTTGATAGATCGCCACGTTGCCGGCCATCCACCGTAAAACTTCATTTCCCCCGTGGTTTAGGCGACCTTGGGCTAACAAAGCCTCAATCTCTTTAACCGGTTCATTGAAATTGCTTACAGTTTGGGCAAATTGTTGGACGGGGGCCCCTTGAGCGAAGAGCTCAGTTGCTAGTTTGGTTGACTGCCAGGGATCGTAGAATATTTTTTTGATGTCAAATTGCGTTGCCTGTGCTAAAATATCTTCTTTGATCTGCTCTTGATCGGTCACATTGCCATCCGTAAGCCGCATCAACCCTTTTTCACCCCAATCCAAATAAGGCACTTTGTCTTTTTTTGCCCGCTCTTGAGCTCCTTCTAGCGGACAATAAAAGTTTGGAACAAAAACATAGTCGTCTTTATCGGTTTCAGGCAGAAAAAGCAAGCCGGTAGCCGTTAAATCCCATTTCGAGGACAAGTCAAATGCTCCATAGCAAGTGCGCCCGGTAAGCGCCGCCAAATCGATTTTTTTAGTGCCTTTGATCCATATTTTGTCTGTAACCCAGTTTTTCGACTGCCTCACCCAAATATTCATGTTCTTTGTCATGAAATTTGTCATTTGGGCATTGCCTTCGTTCTGGGCTTTGACAAACTGGCTTTGAAGTCCCTCAATGGTGGGCGTTCGGCCAATAGTGGGGTTGGTCTTTTCCCATAATTTATGATTGTGCCAAAGGGGTAATCCCTTTTTATCTTTTTCCAAATCTTCGTCATCCAGGGAAAAAATAAGCACAAAAACGCTATCATCTTCTACACGTCCTTCTAGGATAGGCAGCAAAGATTTTTCCAACTCGTGGCAGGGACCATTAATGTTAAACCCTGATGTAGTGATGATGTACAAAAGCGGTTGAGATCTGGAAACCATCCCTGATTCAAAGTTGTCCAAAATCGAACTGTCACGAGCTTCGTGGTACTCATCAATGATAGCCATGTGTGGACGGACACCGTCCAGCGTATTGGATTCGCTAGCAATAGGCTTGAAAAAAGAGCCGTCAACCTTAGAAATTAACTCTTTGTAGTTTTTGGAATTATATACTTTTAGCCGATCCGCAAACCGCTTGGAATCCTTGCAAAGCAATTCAGAAATGGTGGCGGCTGATTTCCAGCAAATACAAGCCTGATCATATTTATTTGCCGCCGCGTACACCTCCGCTACCCCTTCAGCGTCAAAAAAAGCGCCGTAAACCCCTACCCCCGCTGCTAATTCGGTTTTCCCGTTCTTTTTAGCTGTTCGAATATAGGATTTCCGGAAAAGCCTTTTACCGGTATCGACCCGCTTCCAGCCAAAAGTAACATAAAGTGAAAAGGCTTGCCAACCGGCTAATTGAAAAGATTGCTTGTAATAATCTCCGGATGTGTGTCTGAATTGAGAGAATACGTATAGACACCAATCAGCGGCGCCCAAATCGAAAAAATAAGCAGGATTATCGTATAATTTTAAATGTCGCTCAACGGCCAACCGTTCAAGTCGCCCACAAAGCCGCGTTCCATCCTGAACGCTTTTGATATAATTAAGTGCTTTTTCAATTTCCGCCGGTGCCCGGCATATACTCAAATGGGTCATCAGCTGGATTGTCGCTTGCAATTTGAGCCATCAAAGCCCGTCGAGCTCGTGGAGAAAGGCCAAACTGATTCACATAGTTTAGAAATCCCTTTTCGGCGTGCTCATAAACAACCCTTTCCGGAGAAATTTGCCGCGTGCCATTTGAAAAAGTCTGAACGGGGCCTTTTTCCTCTAATTTCTCAAGGCTATCTTCTAGCATAGACCAAGTCCTAACACAAAGACTCAAAGTGTAGGAATCCACACTTTGAAGATGATTTTGATCTACTAAAAACCGAGCTAGCGAATCAAACATTTTTTTTTCTTTACTTGTAAGCTTGAATACTGCTTTCATAAGCTAAAAATTTAACCCCCCTTTACTTTTTTCTTCCGGGTAGGTGAAAAAGCGGGCAGCGGCGATCTAC
>JBBRGN010000066.1:0-18401 GCA_038240665.1 Chitinophagales bacterium
GACGAAAAGATCCAGGTGGTTGCGACCACGCATCCCAACGCCAATTAAGCCTACTTTAAGTTTGTCTTTGGGTTTGCCTTTGATGATCGTAGGAGCAGGGATGGCGGAAGCTTTGGTTTCTTTTGGGATGGCCATCCCCAATCCAGCT
Source organism: Chitinophagales bacterium (assembly GCA_038240665.1). Lineage (GTDB taxonomy): Bacteria > Bacteroidota > Bacteroidia > Chitinophagales > Saprospiraceae > Haliscomenobacter. Next base: position 149 of record JBBRGN010000066.1, read on the forward strand.
AGGGAAGAAAGACGCAAAAAATTGCGCCGGTTGGTTTTATCGGACATAGGTCAGTGTATTTTTGAATTGAAATGCAGTACCAGGAACCAACATAAAAATTTTTGACCAATTTCTGACTTTCTGGCCCAACAAAATTCCTGATTAGCCCTAAAACCTTCCCAGTATACTAGCCAAAATCACCTAGTTGCCTTCAATTTTTCGCAATAATACTATTTGTCCTAAGTGATAAATATCGTGGTGAATTAAACCGTGTAGTAAAATATAATAACTATAAGTACGTCCTTCAACGATCTGTTCTAAGCGGGAGTCGTCGGTTTGCTCGAGTAGTTCGATGAGTTGAACCTGAGTGGACTCCAATTGGATGAGGGCAATTTGCCAACTATCTTCATTGGGCGTTATTTGCGGAAAGTTACGGTCTTCGGCAAGTTCAAAAGTAGTATTGCCACGTAGTTTTTCAATGGTAAAGCGCCGCCAAGCGCTTAGGTGCTCGACCAATTCGATGATGTTGTGACTATCGGCGATGCGAAGATTCAATTCGGAGACTTGTACTTGCCGTAAGATTTTCATCAGCGAAGGGCCGTGCCAAGCTGCTCCATCGAAGGCGCGACGCAATAATTCAATGATCCCTTGACGATTCATAAAATTTAAGCTGCTTTCCAACAAAGATAGCGATAATCACAAAAGATAGCGATAGGAAATGTGGCAAACCTATTCCTATCGCGGTCATAAAATAAGATTGATTAAAGGCAAGATTATTTACCCATATCATCAATCCCCATTCCTGGGTGGGTCAGCATTTTTTGCATGGCTTCGGATTTCATTTTCTGGTACACTTTGAACTGGCTTTCAGTGAGCAAAGGTTTCAACTCTTTTTCTTTTAAGTTATTGATTTTCATGCCTTTGCTGTACCAAGATAGCGTGGACAAACCAGCATCAATGATTTCCTTTTGTACCTTTTGCGCATAACGCAGGTTAATTTTGTAGATCACTTGGTGTTGGTCATCGCGCAGCGGCAATTCTTTTTTCATGCGCTCAGTCATCAGCGTAGCGCGTTGTTCGGGCGTGCCATACTTGCTATTATCATGTTGTGCTTGGGCAGAAAAAGTAAGCATAAGTGTACAAATCAAAAAAAATAATGGTTTCATGGTTGGTGATTTTTAAGGTGAAATAGTGAAAAATGTAAATAACCTGAGCGTATTAAGCGCGCTGAACAACTTCCGTAAATACTTTTTGGTAATCCCGGTGATTGGTACCCATCCAGGTGTCCCAGAAATTAAAGTAGAGACCATAATTTCCATGACCTTTAGAGTGGTGCAAGTTGTGGTGCGTAGGTGTATTGAACCATTTCCAGAAAGGGTGTTGTAAAAAAGTGGGCGGTGCCAATTCATAACCCAAATGTCCCATTACATTAAATGCCAAAGACCAAGTAGCAAACAGAAACAACACCAAAGGATGAAAAGGAATTAATACCACCGCAAAGGGCAAAAAACCGATTTCTACGATCGCCTCCAATGGGTGAAAAGAAAATGCGGCCCAAGGCGTGGGGTTGTGGGAAAGGTGATGCACACGATGCAATAAGTTGAAAAGTTTGCGATGGTGCATTAAACGGTGCGTCCAGTAAAAATAAGTATCGTGTAAAAAAACCAAGATCCAAAAACTTATAAAAAGATAAGCCCAGCCATAAAGCGATAGTGGCGTATAAACCTTTGCCCAGCCTTGTTGATTTAGAAAATAAATGAAAAGCCCCATCAGTCCAAAGACACCGGCACTCGTCATCGAATAAAGGATCTCATTTTGCAAATCTTTAGCTTTGGGTTCTTTGTTCTGGATTTTGCGGCGTTGAAAGGATTTTTTTAAAAAAATATAGAACACCGCAAAAGCAATTCCCGCAAAAAATAAGTAACGGGCAAAAACAAACATACTGCCTAGCAACCAGCTGTAGAAGATGCCAAAATGATCGATTAAGTAGCTCATGGTTTGTATTTTTTTTACAAAGAAGCTCCGTCTACCAGCGCAATGCAAATCATTTCAACCAATGGGGTCAAATGTTCAACGTTTGGTGTGCCTCAGCTTGTAAACCGCTTTGCTATTGGTTGAGGAATTATAACCGATGGTTGAAAGTTTTCAATGAAAAAGCAAGGAAACACTACCTTGAGAAGAAATTGATGCCTTAATAATCATGACAAAGCGACTTCATTTTTTGAACAACCAGCGACTCAAAATTGTGTTCCATGCCGCAGTTTGGATCATTCTGATTTTGATCTACACCTCTTTTTTTACCATCGTGTATTCGTTTTCTAACAGCATTTTGCGGGCACTCAGCAACATGCTACCCATGGCAGCGCTTTTCTACTTTAATTTGTACTTAGTAGACCGCTATTTTGAACACAGCAGGTACTTCATATTTTGTAGTGCTGTGGTCGTGTTGGTCATTGCTTTGGCTTATTTGCGCATTGAACTCAATGGGTTTTTACCGGAAGTAAAACCAGAAACGGTTTTGTTTAGGAACGGCCATCAATTTCTAGGGGCAGCGCTGATGAGTAATGTATTGGCCGTTTTGTTGAGTACCTTTTACCAGGTTTTGGAGATTCGTTTTCGCAATGAAAGCCGCCAGCAGACCATCATCAATCAGCAAAATGAAGCGCAATTGCAATTTTTACGGGCGCAAATCAACCCCCATTTTTTATTCAATACGCTGAATAACATCTATTCCTTGGCGGTGGTCAAGTCTGAACGGACGTCGGAAATGGTCTTACGCTTGTCGGAGCTGTTGCGTTATGTGGTGTACGAAACCCGAAAAGATCAGATTTCTTTAGCTACTGAAATTGCCCATATCGAACAGTTTTTAGCGCTTTTTCAAATGCGCAATGAGGTGCCGCAAAAAATAGATTTTTCCTTTACAGGCGCGGTGAATGGTTGGTCTTTGGAACCAATGATGTTGATTCCCTTAGTGGAAAATTGCTGCAAACACGGCGATTTTGAATACAACGAACAGGCTTTTGCGACGATTGAATTGAAGGTGTCAGATGGATGGCTTTATTTCAAAACCCGTAATTCAAAAAATGAGCACGACCGTCAAAAAGATGAGGTTGGCGGTATTGGGTTGGACAACATCAAACGGAGATTGATATTGAAATACCCAGAACAACATCAATTAGAGATCTGGCAAGATGACACAGTATTTGAAGTCAAACTCGCCATTCACTTGAAAACCGAAAAAAATGATGGAGCCAATCCGTACCCTGCTCGTGGACGATGAATATTTAGCCCTGCAATTATTGGAAAATTTTGTCAACCAGACACCAGATTTGCTATTGGTGGACAAAGTAAAATTGCCTTTAAAGGCGCTGGACATTCTCCATGAACAACCGGTAGATTTACTTTTTTTAGACATTCAAATGCCGCTTTTGAGCGGTAGCGCTTTACTCAAAACCCTCCAAAATCCGCCTTTGGTGGTTTTTACTACCGCTTACAACGAATACGCAGTGGAAGCATTTAACCTCAATGTGGTGGATTATTTGCTCAAACCGTTTTCGTTCGATCGTTTTTTACAAGCCGTTCAAAAAGCAAAAGAAACACTCCGTGCTCGGCAACGTGGTGCTACAACCAGTCAAATCGACAATGAAGCTTCGGATTTCCTAGTCGTAAAAGCCGATGGTAAAATGACCAAAATCTTTTTCGAGGAACTCTTGTATGTGGAAGGATTAAAAGAATACGTCCGTTTTGTCTGTACCCAAAACCGGAAATACGTGGTACTGGAAAGCTTGAAAAAACTAGAAAACAACCTGCCCGCCCATCTTTTTTTGCGGGTCCACAAATCATACATCGTAGCTGTTCGTCAGGTAAGCGCTCTGGAAGGCAATCAGCTGGAAATCGGCCACCAAAAAATTCCCATCAGCCGGGAAAAAAGAGAAGAGGTGGTCGCCCAAATTTTTGGAAAATTGTAAGTCGTCGAGTAAAAGCGGTACTTTTTACGTAAAAGGATGCTGGTCTCGTTGTTGGTCGCCAAACAGCAGTTATTCGGCTTACAGCGCCTTTTTTTTAGATAAAAAGCATTTTATTTACAAGGAGTACCATAAAAGAATTGTCTTCAACACCTGGATTGTTGCAACTAAAGCAGTATGAAAAATTTTTACTATTTGTTCATTTGGGCAGTCATCACCATGTGGGGGCAAGCATTGACTGCACAGGATAGTTTGAACATACACATCAAACACGCCAAAGGCGCCATTAAAGTAGACGGTATACTGGAAGAAGAAGATTGGGATGATGCTCAAGTCATGGGCAATTTTTGGCAGTTTTTTCCTCAAGATATCTCTTTGGCGAAATGTAAAACCCAGGTTCGACTTACCTACGATGATCAATACCTTTACTTCAGCGCTAAGTGTTACAATATTCACGAAGAGCGGAATTATGTGACGCCCTCCTTGCGGCGTGACTTCCGCGGCGAAGCCAACGACGCAGTTACTTTCACCATCGATGCCTTTCAAGACAATACCAATGCCTTTCAATTTGGCGTCAATCCCTTTGGCGTACAACGGGAAGGTCTGGTGGTGAATGGCGGAAACGTTCCTACAGATTTGGATTTGGCTTGGGACAACCGTTGGGTATCGGCAGCCAAACAATACCAAGGCTTGTGGATTGTAGAAATGGCGATTCCTTTCAAAACCTTGCGTTTTAAAGAAGGAGGAACCCAATGGAATGTAAAATTTTATCGAGTCGACAGCGACGCTGCGGAACGCTCGGTTTGGCCCAAAGTACCCCGACAATTTTCCATCGTTAATTTGGCTTTTGTGGGTAAATTAATTTGGGATAAACCGCTTAAAAAACCGGGAGCGAATACGGTATTAATTCCTTATGCCTTGAGTAAATACTCCGAAACCCGTAAGGAAGGATTTCAATCGAATAAAAGTTTGGGTATAGGCGGGGACGCCAAAATTGCCGTCGGCCCAGCATTGAACTTAGACCTTACCGTCAATCCCGATTTTTCGCAAGTAGAAGTAGATCAGCAAGTCACCAATCTGGATCGATTTGAGATCTTTTTCCCCGAACGGCGACAGTTTTTTCTGGAAAACGCGGATTTGTTTGGGGAATTTGGAGCCGTGGGGTTGCGACCGTTTTTTTCGCGGCGCATTGGCGTTGCCAGAGATACGAGTACCGGGCAAAACGTACAGAATTCCATCTATGCGGGTGCACGCTTGAGTGGAAAAATCAATGATAAAACCCGACTTGGGGTGATGACCATGGAGACGGCAAGGGATATTAAAATCGGTCAGCCTTCGGTCAATTACTCGGTGGTTGCCCTGCAGCGAAAAATTTTCGCTCGCTCCAATATTGGCCTCATCGCCATCAACAAAGACCCCATCAAGGACGCCGGTATCTCCGATCCTGGCCGTAAAATCTATAACTACAACCGGGTACTGGGGGTGGACTACAACCTGGCCTCCAAAGACAATAAGTGGAATGGAAAATTTTTTCACCACCAATCATTTAGTCCGGGCAACAATAGCCACAGCGGGGTAAGCTCCGCTTCCATTTTTTACAACAAAACAAATTTCGACGCGCTGTTTACCGCCCAATCGGTAGGTGCCAATTACAACCCCGAAACTGGTTATGCTCGGCGCAGAAATTATCAACGTTTTGCAGGTACGGTAGACTGGAAGTTTTATCCAAAGCAAGGACCTATCCAAAGTCATGGCCCAGGACTTGATTTTGATGTATTGGGGAACAAACTTTATGGGATCACCGACTGGGATGCCAACTTACTTTATCAAATCAAATTTAGGAACACCGCGCTTTTGTTGATGCGTGCCAGCCATGAATATGTTTACCTGTTTTCGGCCTTTGATCCCACCAATACGGGCGGAAAAAAACTACCAGTCGGTGGAGGGTATGGGTACAATTACCTGTATACCAACTTTACTTCGGATGCTCGAAAACGCATTTTCTACATCTTTACAGCTCAAAAAGGGGGTTATTATGCGGGTTCAAGAACCAACGTCGATGCTTCGATCAACTACCGAATTCAACCCTTTGGAGTGATTGCCGCCACCATTAGTTACAATAGCATCCATCAACCAGAGCCTTACAACACCGCCAATTTATTCCTGATTGGCCCGAGGATTGATCTTTCTTTTTCGCGGAGCCTTTTCTGGACTACGTTTGTACAATACAACAGCCAGATCCGCAACGTGAACATCAATTCGCGCTTTCAATGGCGTTTCCGCCCAGTATCGGATCTATTTATCGTGTATACCGACAACTATTACTCCGATTCTTTTGTGAATAAAAATCGGGCGCTGGTGCTGAAGTTTACGTATTGGTTGAATATGTAGCGGAGGAAAAGAATAGCCGTTCAGCGGTATAAAAATGCTGGGTAATGCCAAGTTGTGAGTGATGAATTCTATGAAAATGTAGATTTTATCACTCACCATTTGACACTACCTATCTTTCCTTGTAAGATTTTGAATTGCACCTTTTGACTTGGATGTTTTACAGGATAAAAAATCTTATTTTTTTAATTCTATCAACAGTTTTTGCCCAACCCATTGACCGTTTTCCAACTGTACCCTTAAAATATAAAGACCAGCTGTAGATGGCGTCAGGAGCTCAAAATTAGTCCCCGGTTTATTCAACTGCAACAGTATTTTTCCATCGATGCTGATAAGCTGCGCCTTCAAAGTAGTCGTGGAACAAGTCACCGCCACCCGAGATTCAATCTGCGCTGGATTCGCAAATTGCAACTTGAAATTCTCGCTTCCTGGATCATTCAACCCCACTGTGTTGGGGAGACTGATGCTTAAATTACTGTTTTGGCTTAGATTTAGCGTATTTGTATACGCGAGTTTGCCATTGTACAGAACGGTAATGCGGTATTTGCCCTTGAATCCGCGGATAGTCGCAGCACCATCTGCATTGGTTGACGCCGAGGCATTGGTCCACCATTTGTCAAACAAAAGATCAGCAACAGCCTTGCCTGCTGGACGCATCGACCAGTCTTTTCGAAAAAATGGCGCATTGTCCAACCAGTGTGCGCCATTCCAAAAGCCCCAACTCAGGAATCCATCTACCGAGCTGTGGCTAAAACACATGGTAAGAAAATCTGCGGTAAACTTTGCGGACAGGCTATCACTAACCAAGTTTCCGTAATCGTATTCGGTGATTTTGGCGCGCGCGCCGAAGCTAGTATAAAAATCATCCAGGGTATTTTTGACGTCGTACATCGAAATCAAACCCGAGCCAATGTGCGCCTGAAAACCAATGCCGTCAATTTTTCCACCATTATTTTGAACTTCGCGCAGGTATTGTTTGCAACGCTCGTACAAAGGATTTCCGGGAGTATTGCCTTGATCGATGGTGACATAATCGTTCAGATAGACTTGGACGCCGGGATCTAGTTCTTTTACTTTTTTAACAATATCTACATAAATTTCTCGTCCACTGGGATATCCAGCAGTCCCTGCTAAGGCTTTGGCAAGTTCTTCGTTTTGGGTGATTTCATTCAATACGTCCCATTCTTTGATCACCCCTTTGATGCCGGGGTAATTCAAGAGTTCAGATAAGTGGCTGTTGATGCGTTGCTTGAGGTAGCTCGGATTACCTTGATTATTTTTCATATCAGCAGGCATGTATTGCCAGCTTGGCCACACCAAGTTATGTCCACGAATGGAAATACCCTGGCCGTTGAGCCATGCTACGGCTTTGACCAGTTCAGGGTGAGTGACCAACCAGCTTTGTTCCCAGCCGTCCCACTTGAGGTCGTTTTCAAAGACCACCTCGTTAAATCCATGGCCTTTGCCATCAAAATCCAAGATTTTCTGTTGGTAGGTAATGTCTTGAGCCCGGTTGCCAGCAATACGATTGGCCGTAATGGCCGAGCCGAATTTGAACGCGTGCTCCAGCATTTCCATTTTGACGGCAGCACCTGAAACGGCATCGCCATTGGCATTGGTCACTTTAACGGTGAAATCGGCTTTGCGGTTTTGCTCAATCCTTTGCTCCGCTTCGGCTCGCCATGGGGCATTGGCTTCAGCCCCTGCGTAGTTTTGAAAGAGCTGAATGGGGAAACGATCAAGGGTGTACGCATTTTTAAAATTGATCAAAGCAACGCCACCAATCTCGATGTTTTGCGCTTGGTAACCCGTATGAAAGCCAAAGTTCAATTGTTTGGTGGTATAATTGAAGTCGGCATCAAATGGAATGATGAATTGCTGCCAAGTAGAAGGAACATTAACCGCAATGAAAATTTCTTTTTCGAATGTATTGGCCCGTTCCAAAAAGATATTCACTTTGCCTTTATCCACCGTAGTGGACCGCGCCCAGATGATGGCCAAGCCAAGTTCCCCTTTATTCATGGGCTGGGTGTTCGACCAGAAAATTCCACTGCTGTAACTTTCTGAGCCGGCGCCAGCTATTGACAGTTGCCGAGTTTTGGTAAAAGACTGGCCACTCAAAGTAGCCAGGCCACCAAGATTACCACCATAACTGTTGGCAGCATTTAGCAACTGGGTTTCATCGTTAGGGAGCAACCATACACCTCCAGAAACACTGTATTTGCTACTCAATTGGCTTTGTAGTGTTGTATAATAGGCGCTTTGAGCCGATGCGCTGCACAGCGCCACTCCGGCTAAAAGCCACAAAATAAGCAATTTCATGATCAATGGTTTTTACAAATTTTAGATTAAAACGAGTAGGCCTAAGGTAACATTTTTCAATTAACCTAAATAGAACCCATGAAAAAAGGAGTGTTGTGATTGCCTGGTTTTTTGATTACACAAAATTGGTTGTTTTCCAAAAGAAAGAAATCCATGCTACAGCCGCAGCAAATATGGAAAAGATGTTCTGTGTTAGACAAGGCGGGGACTCAGTTGGAAGCAATAAAGCGGGATGCCATAGGCTCTGAAAAAAATTAAAAGGGGGCTAAAAGTTTAGGAGGTTCAGGCGGAATCGCCGCCTGAACCTCCTAAACTTTTACAAAGCAAAAATAAATGTCAAATAAAACAAAAATCATTTTGCTTAGTCTATTCATAGGGCAAACAAATGAAATTTAGATGTACCCAATTTTTTTTTAGAACTACATTTAAATATTGCATTTCAAATAGTTACAATTTTATTCTTCGTGCATGAGAACCCCAGACGGCAATGTCATTTAAGCATAGGAGTTACTCCAAAAGACGAATTTTTAGCTAAGGCATAAGCCCTGTAGGGGCAAAATATGGGTAGAAACTCCAAAGGACGAATTTTAGCTGAAGCGTAAGTCCCGTAGGGTCAAAATATGGGTAGAAAGTAAGCTCCCAGACAGGCAAAATAGGGGCAGAAGCTTCCACATCACGTCCCTACAGGACTAAAATACCATTAATAATCCTGCCTTTACTACCCATATTTTGCCCCTACAGGGCCCTCTAACGTCACTGTTCAATATTCAGGTTGACACTTGTCAATTTCCTTAAGTCAAAAAATCGTCTTTTAGGGGGCGAGGGTTGTTGGATTTTGAACCATTTGGGGACAAGTACTCCAATTTTCATGCGTTTGCCCTAGTCTATTCAAAAAAAAACCGAAAGCAAAAATCAAAGTTTATCTTTCAACCAAATTTCAAACACCATGTCCACCCTACTTCGAAACGGCGTCATTTACCAGCCTCATCAAATCATCCCAAAGGGAGACATTTGGTTGGAAAACGGCCGCATCAAAGCCATTTCCCCAACCCCCATTCAGGATGTTGACGCCCATACCGATGTCGTTGACATAAAGGGACAAATCATTGCTCCGGGTTTTATCGATCTCCACATTTACGGTGGCGGCGGCGCAGCGGTCATGGATGCTACACCTGAGGCGATAAAGACCATCCTGCAAACCCACGCCCAATATGGTACTACCGGTATGCTGGTATCCACCGTAACCGCCGAGATCCCCTTGTTGTGGCAAGCTTTAAAAGCCATCGATGCTGCAGCTCAAAAAAGTACGGACCAGACCTTGGGTTCCAAAGTGTTAGGCGTGCATTTAGAAAGCTGTTTTTTAGCGCCGCCCAAACGCGGAGCTCATAAATTGGAATGGCTACAGGAACCCAGCATCGAATTGTTCCAGCAGCTTCAAGATGCCAGCGGAGGACGAATTAAATTGATGACCATCGCACCCGAACTTCCAGGAGCAGCAGCTTTAATCGAATATGTTTGGAAACAAGGCGTAGTGGCCAGTTTTGGACATTCCGATGCAGATTACGATACCACCGTGGCTTGGATTCGCAAAGGCATGCACATTTGTACGCACTTGTTTAATGCAATGAATGGTTTTGGGCACCGTGCGCCCGGCGGCGCAGGAGCGTTTTTGACCGAATCAGCGGCTATGGTACAGCTCATTCCTGATGGCGTGCACGTACATCCTGCCGGTTTGGAATTGGCTTATCAGGCCAAAGGAGCGGACAAAATCTGTTTGGTAACCGATTCGCTGATGGTGGCAGGTACGGATATCACGGAGTTCTATTTCTTTGACCGCCTAGCCAAAGCAACCGATCGGGCTTGTTTTTTACCAGATGGCACCTTGGCGGGGAGCCGACTGACGATGAATCGGGCCGTACAGCTTTTTGTAGAAAGCACCAGCGCCACTTTGCAGGAAGCCTTACACATGGCCTCGCTCAATCCAGCCAAAGCAATCGGCCTGGATCGGCAAAAAGGCTCGCTAGAAGTTGGCAAGGATGCTGACGTGCTGGTCATGGATCATCAATTGAAGGTACAAATGACTTTTATAGAAGGCAGTTTGGTGCCCAAACTACATTGACCTACATCGCCAAAATCTATTCATTGCTGACCAATACAATCTTGCTGTTATCCGGACTCAATTCAATGCGGGTGATGCGCCGGATACCAAAGGTTTGGAAGTCGCCAATTTTTTTCCATTTCCGATCAGTGGAGCCAGGTTTGAATTTATACAAAGTGCTACCGGAGGCCATAAGGATGACGCCGTCATTCATCACCGTAAAGTCTTCGGCATCGGGTAGGGTATTGGTGACCACCGTGGCTTGAACCCGGATGCTTGAGTTTCGTGGATCATAACGCATGATCTGCCAAGGCGAGGAAATCGATTTTTGCACATAATATACCATACCGTTGCTGAGGTGTTTGATACAGCGGCCAATGTTTAAAGCGATAACATCCTTGCGGGGACTGAATACATCGGTTTTTACCAATTGACTGGGTTTGCCGACCAAGTACATCATCACCTCATGGGTATTCAACCAAGCATAATAACCCACTTTAACCACATCAGGGAGCAATACCTGGCCTTTGTTGGAACGGTTAAGAGGGAATTGCCACAAACGTTGTAAAGTATCCCGACCTACAAATTCCATTCGCACCGCCGTGAAATGTACTTCATCCCCTAGCGGACGGGGGGAATATTCGCCTTCCGGGGTATCGGTTACCCGCGTACGCGTGTTGGTGCGCAAGTTGAGGGCAAAAAAATCAGGAACCCGCATATTGGGTTGTTGAACCGATAAGTACAATTCTTCATTGCTAAAAAAATAGGGATGGTTATTGTAGCCATTGATGTTGGAAGCGGTCAAAAAGCGGGGCGCTGAAAACTGGAAAATACTGTCGTTCGCCTTTTTTAAATCGAATAAATACAAGTTAGAAATTGGAGCTTGAGCGCGTAGCAGCGCGGGCAAGGCCAGCAAGCAAATGAACCCCAGGAAAGCTTTTTTCATACCCTATTATTGAGAAATTGAGCAATTGTATTTTTGATAAATAGGTCTTATCTCCGCTCAGGAGTTTGAACCGTACTGTTCGTAAGCTCTTTTGCTATTTGTAAGTGACATAGCTAAGGTAAGGTATTCTTACGCTTAGCCATCGTAAATGATCAAAGAAAATTATGTCTCAAGGTATTGGTAATCCAGAAATATTTCTCTAGGTTTGTGCTGTTCATAAAAAATGACCAAAATGAATTCTGTATTGAGCAACCGTTATTTTAGCTTTTACTTTTACGTTCATCCGTAAAGGGACTGCTTCTTTTGTTGCTCCAAGCACAGATCAAAATGAAAAGTAGTCCCTTCCAAGGGACTTTTTTATTTGTGGTCGTTCATAAGGAATGATTCAACAATAAGCTAGTTTAATTTAATACCTTATTATTGACTCCTTCCTAAGAAATGAATAGCGTTTTTTTTGCAAAACCAAATTATGATGTATCCTAACCAAAGCGCTTTTGCTTATCGCTTTTACTATTTTTTCTTTTATGGATACCATAAAGGGACTTCCGGTTTTTTACGATCAATGTAAAAAAAGAGTGTTAACTCAACCTGAAGTCCCGCCTAGCCGGGACTTTTTTTTTGATAAAAAAATTGCTACAAAAATGATATTGCCACTACAGTCAAAAAATACCGCCTTAGCTGCCGAAAACGATGCAGCGCCACTGCGGATTTGTATTCAAGGTTATCCAGGTGCGTTTCATGATATTGCCGCACGCCGCGTATTTACTGGCCGAGCACTGGAAATTGTTCCCGCGCTGACTTTTGAAAAATTAGTAGAAGTCACCGAATTAGGCGAAGAAGCGGACATCGCTTTGATGGCCATTGAAAACACCCTAGCCGGAAGTCTGATGGCCAACTATAAACTGCTCAGCAAATCGAATCTCAAGATCATTGGGGAAGTATATTTGCGGGTTAAACAAAACCTGCTGGTGTTGCCGGGGCATAAAATTGAAAACCTCACTGAAGTTCATTCACATCCCATTGCCATTGAGCAATGTCGGGAGTTTTTCCGTCGGCATCCGCACATCCGTTTGGTAGAAATGGAGGATACGGCACTATCAGCACGCAACCTCCGCGATCATCAGCAAGGACATATTGGCGCGATAGCCAGCATTTGGGCTGCCGAATTGTACGATTTGGAGATTTTGGATGAAAGCATCGAAACCAATAAGCAGAATTATACCCGGTTTTTGATTTTACAGCGCGAAAACAAAGCCAAACCAGTGGAAAATGCCAATAAATTTTCCATCAGTTTTGCCGTAGATCATACCGTAGGGAGTTTGTACAAGGTACTCGCCATCTTAGCTGCTTACAATGTCAACTTGACGAAGATTCAATCTGCGCCGATCATTGGTCAACCCTGGGAATACCTTTTTTATGTAGATTTTGTAGCCGAAGGTTTGGTAAGTCCGGAGCTTGCCCTTACGGCCATTCAACCAATTACGCATAGCTTAAAGCTCTATGGCGCGTATCATCAGGGGGAGCATTTTGAACATTGACGTAAATAAGAAATTTCGAAATCATTTCTTACCACAGGATTATGGAACCTATTATTTTACCGGCACATCGCATGGGCAACGTGGAAGAATACTACTTCTCCACCAAGTTGAAAGAGATTGCTCGATTGCGCAACGAAGGGAAGGATATTTTGAACTTAGGTATCGGTAGCCCCGATCTAGCGCCTACCGAGGCCACGATCGAGACGCTGGTCAATGCGGCAAGGGAGGCAAATACCCACGCTTACCAAAGCTACATCGGCATCCCGGAGTTGCGCCAAGCTTTTGCCAATTGGTACCAACAACATTTTGGAGTTACTTTAAATCCTGATCGGGAAATTTTACCGCTTTTGGGCTCAAAGGAAGGGATCATGCACATCTCAATGAGCTACCTCGAACCTGGAGTTGAAGTACTTACGCCGAACCCTGGTTATCCTGCATACCGTTCTACGGCTTTTTTGACGGGGGCAACCATACGCGATTATGAACTTTTAGAGGAAAAAAACTGGCAACCAGATTTGGATCAATTGGCTGCTCAAGATTTGTCGAAAGTAAAAATTATGTGGGTCAATTACCCCAATATGCCTACGGGAGCGCGTGCTGACCTCGGATTTTTTAAAGATTTAATCGCTTTTGCACGCACCCATCAAATTCTTGTTGTCAATGATAACCCTTATGCCTTTATCCTCAACAATCAGCCGCTTAGCTTATTGAGTATTGATGGCGCTAAAGACGTAGCGCTAGAACTTAACTCACTCAGCAAATCACACAATATGGCGGGGTGGCGCGTAGGAATGGTTGCTGGCGCTGCACCTTATCTGGACACCATTCTGCGTTTCAAAAGCAACATGGATTCGGGTATGTTCAAACCGGTACAACTGGCGGCGGTACAAGCCCTGCAAAACCCAGAATCTTGGTATCAAAACCTCAATGAAAAGTATACCGAACGCCGCGAAGTAGTGTATCGAATCTTTGACATCCTGGATTGCCATTACGATCGGGACCAAGTGGGTATGTTTGTTTGGGCGCGCATACCGGAGGCCATCAGCAATGGATTTGCACTTTCTGACGATGTCCTGCACAATGCCCAGGTGTTTTTGACGCCTGGAGGGATCTTCGGAACTCAAGGTGACAAATACATGCGCATTTCTTTATGTGCAGAAACAGCGGTGTTTGAGGAAGCTGCACAGCGCATTAACGCAATGGTAAAAACTAGTGTCAAGGTTTAATTTTAGTTGAATCTGTTGAGGAATTTAGCTTGGACTCCAAAAAAAATTCCTAACACTTTTTCAGCAAGGATCATCAGAAATACTTAAACAGTGGTCATTACAATTATTGGAATAGGCTTGATTGGTGGGTCGCTAGGTATAGCCTTAAAAGAAAATGGCTTTGCCAGCCGCATCATCGGGGTAGATGTGAGTCAATCGAATTTGGACAAAGCCATTCGGCGGCGTTTGATCGATGAAGATATGTTGTTGGCGGAAGCGGTGGCACAATCCAACTTGATCATCGTAGCGACTCCCGTTGACATCATGACGCAATTGGTGGTCCAGGTGCTGGACTTGCTACAAGACGGGCAAATTGTGATTGATGTGGGTTCTACCAAGGCGCCAGTGATTGAGGCGGTGAAAAACCACCCCCGGCGCCGGCAATTCGTAGCTACGCACCCCATGGCTGGCACCGAATATTCAGGCCCGGAAGCCGCCATTCCCAATCTTTTCGAAAACAAATACACGGTGCTTTGTGACGTTGAAGAAAGCGATCCTCAGGCGGTGGAAATGGTAGAAAAACTCTACCGCTCCATTCCCATGAAAATCGCTTATTTAGAAAGCACCTCGCACGACGTACATACTGCGTACATTTCGCACATTTCGCACATCAGCTCTTTTGCCCTGGCTTTGACGGTTTTGGCTAAAGAAAAAGATGAAGAGCGCATTTTTGAACTTGCTAGTTCAGGATTTGGCTCTACGGTGCGTTTGGCGAAAAGTTCGCCTGATACCTGGGTGCCGATTTTTCGGCAAAACCGCGACAACATACTCGACGTACTGGACGAACACATCTGCAGGTTATCACAGTTTCGTACCTTGCTGATCAAGAAAGACTTTACTACTTTTTATAAACTGATTGAAGAAGCAAATCAAATCCGCAAAATCATCTCATAACTTATTGACCATGGAAATGACTTTCCGTCCTATCATTGAGCGCAGCAGCAAACGCCCGATCATCATCGCCGGGCCGTGTAGCGCCGAAACAGAAGAACAAGTGTTGCAAACTGCACGCGACTTGGTTCAGTACAATATGGTAGATCTCTACCGTGCTGGTATTTGGAAACCCCGCACCCGTCCTGGAGAATTTGAAGGGGTAGGTTCCATCGGGCTGCCTTGGTTGAAGGCAGTAAAAGAGGAAACGGGATTGAAAGTAACCACCGAGGTGGCCAACACGTTCCATGTACAGGAAGCGTTGAAATTTGGCATCGATGTGCTGTGGTTGGGTGCGCGTACCACCGCTAACCCATTCTCAGTTCAAGAAGTGGCTGATGCACTCAAAGGCGTGGACATCCCTGTAATGGTGAAAAACCCCGTTAACCCCGACTTGAAATTGTGGATTGGCGCCATCGAGCGCATCTACAAGGCGGGTATTACCCGGATTGCTGCGGTTCACCGCGGGTTTTCTTACCACGGCGAAACCCAATACCGCAACGTACCCCGTTGGCAGATTCCGATCGACCTGCGTCGTCATTTCCCGGATTTAGAGATCATTTGCGACAACAGCCACATCTGTGGTCGCCGTGATCTGTTGCTGGATGTTGCTCAAAAAGCCATGGACTTGAACTTTGATGGCATTATGTCAGAAGTTCACCCCAATCCCGACAAAGCTTGGAGCGATGCGGCACAGCAAGTGACGCCAGTCCAGTTCAAAGAATTGGTGGATAAATTGGAATTGCGCGATGCCAATACCGATGATCCTGCTTTCTTAAGCCACATGCAGCACCTGCGCAATGAAATCGACGAATTGGATGAGGATCTATTGAACCTTTTGGGTCGCCGGATGAAGATCGCCGAACAAATTGGCGAGTACAAAAAGCAAAACAACATTGCCGTACTACAGGCTGGTCGTTGGACGGAATTATTGGGTCGCGCGATTGCCATTGGTAAAAAACGCGGTTTGAGCGAAGAGTTTGTAACGGTGGTTTTAAAAGCCATCCACGACGAATCCATCAACCACCAAATCCGCATCATGCATGCAGAGGAGCCAGTAGCGAAGTAATTTGATCTCTTATTACGGAATCATTCCTAAGGTTGGGATAGGGGAGTGCAAGGGAATTAAAAAACTTTGCCCCCCCTATTCCCAACCTTTTTTTATTTTTGAGCAATGAGTCAAATCAAATTAAACCAATGAACTACGAAAACTTACTTTTACAAGAAGAAGAGGGCATTCTACTCTTGACCATCAACCGCCCTACGGCGCTCAATGCGCTCAATACCACCACCATCCAGGAGCTCAACTACTTTTTTAGCCAAGATGCGCCGCAGCGCCACCACATCAGCGGTATCATCCTCACTGGCGCGGGAGAGAAGGCGTTTGTGGCTGGTGCTGATATCAAAGGCTTTTTGGCTTTAGATGGTGAAGCGGGTAAAAAAATGGCACAGTACGGGCAGGATACTTTTTTCCTCATCGAGCGTTTTTCTAAACCCGTAGTTGCCGCTGTTAACGGATTTGCTTTGGGAGGTGGTTGTGAACTGGCGATGGCTTGTCACCTCCGAGTCGCTGGCGAAAATGCACGTTTTGGCCAGCCAGAAGTCAATCTGGGTATCATCCCAGGCTATGGTGGCACCCAACGTTTGATTCAGTACATTGGGAAAACCAAAGCTACCGAACTCATTATGACCGGCGACATCATTGGCGCAGATGAAGCATTGCGCTTAGGATTGGTCAATTACGTAGTACCTGCGGGCAGCGAAGTGGCCAAAGCCAAAGAATTACTCAAAAAAATCAGTACCAAAGGGCCCATCGCGATCGCCAAAGTCATCGAAAGCATCAACGCTTATTTTCAAGATGGCGAAGATGGTTTTGTTCGCGAAATAACCGCTTTTGGCGAAACCACCGCTACCGAAGATTTTCGCGAAGGTGCTACCGCCTTTATTGAAAAACGCACCCCCAACTTTCAAGGCAAATAACATGGACATCCAATTGGCTACTGTTGATCTCCCTGATTTTGGCCTTCCTACCGAAGTCCCCCAGCTTGCGCCACAATTGTACGAATTTCGATTGGAGCGATTGCGCTGGCGGATGGCCGATGAAGCCCTTGATTTCCTCATCATTTACGCTGATCGGGAACACCTGGCTAATCTGTCGTGGGTCAGCGGGTACGACCCAAGGTTTGAAGAAGCTTTATTGGTGGTGGATCGGCATCAATTGCCTTTGCTACTAATTGGCAATGAAGGCTATGGTTTTGCGGATTTAGCGCCCGCTCCTTTACGCAAACTGCTGTATCAGCCACTTAGTTTGCTGGGGCAATCGCGGAAGGAAAGTTCCAATTTGAAAAAAATCCTTACGGAAGAAGGCATCCATACCGGCGTCAGAATAGGCGTAGCGGGCTGGAAATATTTTAGCCAGGAAGAGTTTGATAATGCGGCTTACGTTTTTGAAACGCCTTCTTATCTCATTGATCTCTTGCGCCAACTTACCGGAGATCACCACAAAGTGGTCAATGCCAACTACCTTTTTATGAACCCAGTGGATGGCTTGCGCATCATCAATGAAGCTGAGCAATTAGCGGCTTTTGAGTTCGCGGCTTGTTACAGTTCGGATGGAGTAAAAAAAGTGCTCTGGGACTTGCAACCGGGGATGACTGAGTACGAAGCCGCTGCTTTAATGGGGGTAAATGGCATTCCGCTAAGCTGCCATTTGATGTTAAGTGCTGGCCCTCGTGCGGCCTATGGATTGCCGAGTCCGTCGATGACTCGTTTGGAAGAAGGGCAACCCTTTACCATGGCGCTCGGACTATGGGGTGCGCTCA
>JBBRGN010000067.1:0-18312 GCA_038240665.1 Chitinophagales bacterium
CTCATGTTGACTTTAGATGTTCCGTTGGTATTGACGTAGATATTGGTGGGTTTAGCTACGCCGATGGCATAAGAAACCTGAACCAATATCTCAGAACAGACACCAGCTGCTACCAAGTTCTTGGCAATATGGCGGGTAGCATAAGCCGCTGAACGGTCAACTTTTGATGGATCTTTGCCCGAAAAAGCGCCGCCGCCGTGAGCACCACGACCACCGTAAGTGTCGACGATGATTTTGCGACCAGTAAGACCGGTATCACCGTGAGGACCGCCAATCACAAACTTACCCGTTGGGTTGATGTGATAAGTAATCTCACTATTGAACAAATGGTGCAAACGCTCCGGAAGTTGCGCTTTAACCCGCGGAATCAAGACATTAATCACGTCTTCGCGGATGCGCTTGAGCATTTTATCATCGCTATCAAAATCATCGTGCTGGGTAGAGACTACGATGGTATCGATGCGAATAGGCTGATGGTCATCGCTGTATTCGACGGTAACCTGTGACTTGGCATCAGGGCGCAAGTAAGGCATCAGGTCGAGGTGGGTTTTGCGGATGCTAGACAGTTCCAACAAAATCCGGTGGGCCAAATCCAAAGGCAAGGGCATGTAGTCATCGGTTTCGTTGGTTGCATAACCAAACATCATCCCCTGGTCGCCAGCACCTTGATCTTCTGGGTTGGTACGTTCCACCCCTTGGTTGATATCCGGCGACTGTTCGTGGATAGCCGAAAGAATACCACAAGAGTTGGCTTCAAACATGTATTCCGATTTGGTGTACCCGATGCGGCGAATGACGTCGCGGGCAATCGACTGTACATCCAAATAAACACTAGACTTTACTTCTCCAGCAAGTACCACCTGGCCGGTGGTAACCAGCGTTTCGCAGGCTACTTTGGAAGAAGGGTCAAATGCAAGGAAATGATCGATCAGTGCATCAGAGATTTGATCGGCGATTTTGTCTGGATGCCCTTCTGATACAGACTCAGAGGTGAATAAATAAGCCATTGTTGATAGATTATTTGTGTTTTCTATTAAGGTGCTTGCGGTTGGCGGACTTTGGGTTCAAAACCCTTTTTGCCGTGTTAACCGCAACAAATCTATTTCTAAAATCGGTGCAAAAATAGGAAAATGTTCGATAAACCAGAAGCAAGCTCTTTGGGGTACAAATTTTCTTTACCTGACTGGTGCGCCAATGCTATTTAATCTCGCAAGTCAAAAACTGTTCTGGACCTGACTTGAGGTGGATGAAACCTTCCAGTTTGTCGCCAATTTGTACTGGGCCCACGCCTGCCGGGGTGCCGGTATAAATAATATCGCCCATCTGAAGCTTGAAAAACTTGGAGACATAAACGATGATGGTTTCAAAAGAAAAGAGCATGTCCTTAGTAAAACCATGTTGCACCGTTTGGCCATTTTTTTTCAGCTCAAACTCGATGTTGTTCAAATCAGGAAATTGATCCAAGGCAACAAACTCGCTGATTGCGCCGGAGCCATCAAAGCCCTTGGCGATTTCCCAGGGCAAACCTTTGCTTTTGCAGTGCGACTGGAGGTCGCGAGCGGTGAAATCGATGCCAAAACCGATTTCGGAGTAGTATTCATGGGCAAATTGTGGTTCCACGTGGCGACCATTTTTGCCAATTTTGAGTACGATTTCGCCTTCGTAATGCAAATCTTTGGTAAATTCCGGATAATACAAAGGCTTATCGCTGACCAAAAGTGCAGAAGGCGGTTTCATGAAAACGATTGGATCTTCAGGAACAGCGTTGTTGAGCTCTTTGACATGTTCGCCGTAGTTGCGGCCAATGCAAATGATTTTCATGATTATACGTTCATTAATCCTGCTAGTTCCTTCACTTCGCGGATCGTTTGCTGAGCGCGTTGGCGAATGGCCCTTGAGGATGCTTTGATGAGTTCTTTTACTTCTTTCTTTTGATCGTTCAGTTCTGCCCGACGAAGTCTGGCTGCTTGCGCTATTTGTACCAAGGCATCTCCTGTCACGTCCTTGAGCACTGCGTACTGAAGTTTGCCATTGTGGTAATCTTGGGTCAAGGTTTCTACTTCTTCTTTTTTGCCACTAGCTTTGAGCATTTCGAAGAGGTTCTTTACCCCGGCGCTCATTTCATCGCTTTTGGCCTCACCAGTATCGGTCACTGCCGAACGGATCTGTTTGCGGATCTTGGCTTCATCAGCAAACAAATTGATGTAGTGTTTATCGCCCGCGCTTTTGCTCATTTTGCGCGTAGGATCAGCGGGCGACATGATTTTCGGAAACTCAGTAAAAAGTGGTTCAGGCAATACAAAATATTCTTTACCCACTTGTGCATTGAACCGTTGGGCAATGTTGCGGGTCAATTCCAAGTGTTGTTCTTGGTCTTTACCTACTGGGACATAATCAGCGCGGTAAATCAGAATATCTGCCCCTTGTAGCACTGGATAATCAAGCAATCCTGCGGAAATAAACCCATCATCCCCCAATTCCTGATTTTGCGCGCTTTTATCTTTAAACTGCGTCATCCGACTCAGTTGACCATAAGACGCAAAACAGTTAAAAATCCAGCACAACTCCGTATGTTCAGGTACCAGCGATTGGACGAATAAATTATTGGGTTCAATCCCCGTGGCGATCAGGTTGAAGATCAGTTCCCAGGTGTTTTCCCGCAATTTTTTCGGGTTGTAAGGCATGGTCATGGCGTGGTAGTCCACTACACCATAAAAACAAGTATAGTCTGATTGCAGATCTACCCAGTTTTTGACGGCGCCAAAATAATTGCCAAAGTGCATATCGCCAGTAGGCTGGATACAAGAAAGGACTGTTTTTGGTTGGGTGCTCATGAGGAGTAAATCATTTAATCAAACGCCGCAATGATGGAAATTTCTACATTCGCGCCTTTAGGCAAAGCAGACACTTGAACCAGCTCGCGCGCTGGTGCGGTAGCCTCGTCAAAATAAGTAGCATAAATGGCATTGATGCGACCAAAATTACCGATGTCGTTGACAAAAACACTGACTTTGACGATGTCTTTGAAGGTAAGACCCGCTTCGTCGAGAATGGCTTTGATGTTTTGCATCACCTGCTCCGTTTCCAATTCAATGGTTTCGGTAACCAAGGTATCGCTACCAGGAACCAAGGCAATTTGCCCCGACGCGTACAGGGTGTCGTTGTGAATGATGGCTTGATTGTAAGGACCAACCGGAGCTGGCGCCTTATCCGTTTTGATGATCTTTTTCATGACCTTTTTTGGGCGGTGATGGACGAAAATAAAGTTGATGCGGGGGTAGCGGTTGCGCTAAAAAAAATCATTTTTGAGCCAAGCAGTCTACCACAGCATCAAGCTCTAATAAAGAAAGCTCCACATCAAAAAACTGATGGGAGCTATATTTTTACTTCATTAGGAATGCAAAGGAAAGGAGTTATTCTTCTCCTACTTCTTCCACCACTTTGGCTTCGATGAATAGCTTACCCCGGTAGAACAAATTGCCAGTAGCATCATAATAAGCGCGGTGCATCAAGTGGCGTTCGCCAGTTGTTTTGCAAGTCGCTACTTGAGGCGCTTCTATTTTAAAATGGGTTCTACGCTTGTGCTTTCTTTGCTTTGAACCCCTACTCTTTGGATGTGCCATTGCTCAAAAATTTATCGCGATCAACGCTTCTTGTTAAATTGATACCAAAAAAATATAAAAATCTACAATCCTTACTAAGAATCTCCAAACTTTTTCTTTAAATCTTCCCAAATCGGGTTCCCGTCTTCAGGCGCATCTTCTGTCACGTCTTCAGGATCGGGAACCTGTTGCACTTCTCGATCGGCGAGGAATTGCAACATATCCAAGTTACAAGGACGTGGTTGATCATCTTCACAATCATAGACCTTGATCATCGGTACCGACAAAACGATGAACTCATAAATAAAAGGCGCTACGTTCAAATCGGATGCTTCGGGGTGGATGTATATCACTTCCGGATCATCATCTTTGGGCTCTTCGCTAAACTTGATTAGCAATTGCTCGGTGGAACCAATGGGCAAATTTATTTCGGCCAAACATCGGTCGCACTCAGAACGTATCTTGCCGCTGAAATCGAACTCCAAGACAAATAAATTGGGACGTTTGTCAAATACCAGGGACAACTCAATTGTCCCCTCCTCCACCGGAGAGTCTTCAAATAATTTGAAAAACTCGCGGCCAATGCTAAACTGGAATGTATGAATTCCGTCGCGCAACCCCTTGATTGGGAGTGAATATGGTAGCAACCCGTTCATCTTGAAAGAACTTTTATCAAAAGCGACTGCAAAGATAAAGTTTTTTAGAAAAAATCCAAACCTTCGCAAACTTAACATCGAATTAATACTGATTTGGGCAACAGCAGCGTTTTGCAAAGGTAATTTTTTTGACCTTTGAAAACCCAGTTAAACAACTTTCTTAAGTAATGGAAATTTATATTGTCCCATTACTTAATTACACCTACAAGATGAAACAGCTAACCAAAACCGTTATTAGCCTCCGCCCAATTGGGTTGGTGCTGGCTTTTTTGAGCCTTGTTCTTTTTACCCCAGATTTTTTAGCGGCTCAAACGAAACTTATCGCCGGGGATTTGGCCATCATCTCGGTAAATGCCAATGACGCAGCTTGCAGCGGAAACTCCATAGACCGCGTAAGCTTTGTCTGCTTTAGGGACATTACTACTGGCACCACGCTAGACATCACCGATAATGGCTGGGAGCGCTTAAACCTTGGTAAATGGGGCAACTCCGAAGGATTTGTGCGAGTAACGCGTACTGGGCCTACCATCCCAGCAGGGACGGTTATTACTTTTGAATTTCCTCCCATTGGCAACACTTCTTATAAGGCTACTGCTCCAGACAATGCTTGGTCTTTTGCTGAAAACAGCATCAACTCTGTCAACTTAAACTCGGGCGGGGATCAATTTTATTTTATGCAGGGGGGCGTGTGGAACCAAGGAACCGCCAATGTGGGGTCTTTTCGCCACGATGCTACATATACCGGTGGACGAATTCTTTTTGGATTCAACACCAAAACCATTTGGAATAGAGCCGATAGTCCCCAAGAATCAGGATTGAACCCCGATGTTTCTTCCTGTTATCACATGGAACCCACTGCTGGTAGCACCGATTACATCGCTTACGCCGGTTCTTTCACCCCAGCTAGTCAGTTGGAATGGATCTTGCGCATTGCCAATCCCGCAAACTGGAAACCTGCAGGGAGCTGTGCCAATATATCGGCGATACCCTTGAAATTAGACCTAGTGTCTTCCGGCATCCGCATCACCTGCACCACTTGTCAAGGATGTGGAAAAGTGGATGATGTGCTCGTCTTTCGACTTCCATCAACTGGTGGCCCTTTTTTGGTGGAATACAGCAACGGCAAAGACACCCTACGGCTACCATCGGCCAACAACGGCGATACCATCCACGTATCTACTTTGGATTCCGTTACCTACAACCTGGTTTCGGTGACCGATATTCGCAATTGCCCCATCTATTCACAATTTGAAGGTGGCGCTACGGTACGCGCTTTACCCAAGCCCACGGCGCGTATTCCCAAAGCTACAGTGATGTGTGCCGACCCAGGCTCAAACTCTGCCGATTTTAACCTAACCAAACTAAATGCCCAAATCAACGCCAATCCGCGTGTGCAAATTTTTTACTTTCGAGATCGAACCCTTACCAATCGAATTACCACGCCAAGTCAGTACAATGCTAGCACCGACACGGTTTACGCCGTCGTATCCAATGGAATTTGTCAGAGCAATCCAGTTCCGGTGGTTTTGCAAATCAGCGCTGCGCCAAACGTAGCAGCGATGATCAAATCTAATCCATGTGGTGATTGTAGTCTACTTAAGGTTCGATTCACGGGGACGCCTCCTTTTGTATACACCTATACGGCCACCAACGGAAGCAACGCAGTTTTTACCCGCTCCACTTCCAGTTCGGTTTTGCTGGACTCTTTTAATCTTTGTAACCCCGAGCTAACGCCGGGGAATAATTTTATCCGTTTTACCAGCCTAATCGATGGCAACCGCTGCGCTTCAGCGCCGAGCATAGCGCTCCAGACCTTCAAAGCACAACCCTTACAGCAAAAGATTACCAAAACGCTTTGTACCGGCGAGAAACTCGTCCTTCGAGGGATAATTTACGATGAAAACCGCTTAACGGGGGTACAAACTTTTCCCAGCAAAACACCAACCCAGTGCGACACAACGGTGGAAGTTGCCATTTCCTACGCCCAAAAACCCAGCGCCAGTTGGCGCGGCGACACTACGCTCTGCAAGGGCAAAGTAGCCAAGCTTCGATTGAGTTTGACCAAAGGCGCTCCCTTCAACATCAAGTACCTTCGCGGGCGTGATACCCTGACCCAAAACAATGTAGTGGATGGCCAAACGATAGATGTAGCCCCGATATTCAATACCACCTTCCGCTTGATCCAAATCAGTTCCAATTCCGCCAACTTCTGTACCGCGCAAGTCAATAGCTTGGTTACCATTGGCGTTAGCGACCTCACCGTTAACGCTCGACCTTCGGTAAGGTTCGGTCGCTACGAAGTAAGTTGCGCTGGTCAAAAAGATGGCGCGATGGAA
This sequence comes from Chitinophagales bacterium, assembly GCA_038240665.1. Taxonomy (GTDB): domain Bacteria; phylum Bacteroidota; class Bacteroidia; order Chitinophagales; family Saprospiraceae; genus Haliscomenobacter. Next base: position 6,595 of record JBBRGN010000067.1, read on the forward strand.
ATAGCAACCAATGGTGGCAAAGGGTCATTAAAAATTGCCTGGAGCAATGGCGCTACCGACCGCTTAGTCCGCAACTTAGGCGCCGGAGATTATCAAGTAACCGTCACCGACAGCATCGGCTGTAAGGCAGAATCCGCCGTAAAGTTGACCGCTCCAGATTCCATCATCATAGCCCTTGCTTCAGACACCGTACTTTGTGGAGGAAAACCAAGAACGCTGACCATCAAAAGCATCACCGGCGGCGCCAGACCCTATTCGATCGCATTTGGTGAAAAACCGGGTAGAACCATCAGCAGTTTTCCCATAGATTTTCAAGTAGCCAGTAGCGGCGCGGGGAGTTTTGCAATAACTGACGGAAACGGTTGTCGACAAGATCAAGCCTACACCCTGGTTCCCTCCGCTGATTTGGTCCTGGATTTAGGCCCCGATAAACTAATCGACCTAGGCGACACCCTTAATCTTGCCCCAATAGCCATCAATTTCACTCCGGCTAGCATCATCTGGACGCCCAAAACTGACATTCCCAATGCCAATCAGCTTAAAATATCCGTAAAACCCACCGCCTCCTCCGTTTACCAACTTACCTTAAAAAGCAAAGAAGGCTGTACCATAACCGACCTGATATCGGTGACCGTCCAAAAACGGTTGCGGGTTTACATCCCCAATGCGTTCGCGCCCAGCGCCGATGGGCCCAATGGCGTATTTAGCGTCTATCCAGGTCCGGAAGTGGTGCAAGTGCGTACCCTTAAGGTCTTTGATCGTTGGGGCGAGCTGGTGTATGATGGCGCGAACCTCAGCACCACCGAAGGCTGGGATGGCAAATTTCGTGGGGAATCTGCCCCCATGGGAACTTATGTGTACCTGGTTGAGGTTGAGTTGAAGGATGGTAGAAAAGAGGTACTTAAAGGCGGCGTGACGCTGATCAGATAGGGCTTCTGCGATTCCGGCAATTTTTTTAAAGACTCCATTATGTTCTATCTCTTCAAAAAAACAATATTTCGCTACACCCCAGAAGGTTGGCAATTCATCCGTTTCAAATGGAAAGCAGAAGCCAACTATTTTGAAACGTACGCCGCTGCTTGTGGTCAAACCGGCATTGCACAAAGCAACGAACACTTGCTGCCAAACGAAACTAAAGAAATCGCCCTTCATCGCTTGGCTGCTGTACTGCAAAAAAAAGGATACATCGCCAATCTTGTTGCCGATGGACGAGTAAAGGTCAAAATCATCATCCCACCCTGGAAAGGCTTTTTAGCCTCCGCCCCTTGGTTTGATGAACTGCAAACAGCAGTTGTTCATCCCCTTTTTACCCTGTTCGAGACTACGGGTAATGGCGATTGCGTAGGAGTAGCTACCGCTCTCGACTACAAAGCTTATGATTTTGGAACCATCAATTTAGCAGCTGCTTTGGAGGGCATTAAAGCGATTGAAAAAACGCTTCCTAGTATCTTCAAATTAGAGGTACAGGCCAGCAATGTTTCAACTGATTCGACAGTCAAAAATGTTGAGGCCAAAGCAGAAACCGAGACCACTAAGGGCGAATTCAAGGGAATTGCCGAGATAAAAGACCTGATGTCAAAGATCAGCGAAGACATGATCAACTCCATCAAAAAACTGGCCGCTGTTCCAGCTCCTGCTAGCATCGGTTATCCCGATTGTAGTTACCATTACATCGAATTCGAAGACCCAAGTCGGGTACAAGGAGCAGTCGCCAAACAATTGCGCGAACAGCTCCTGGAGAAATGGGGCGTTGGAAAAGACGTTTACTGGCCACCTTTGTCCTTGTACATTCCTTGCGAATTGCTGCATGTAGAAGGCATACTTAAGGAAAAAGAAAGCTTCATCATCGAGGTTATCCAACAACGACAGCAAGGACAATTGTACGTTTTGGACATCCAAGAAGGTATGTGGACGCTACCCACGGAGGACTTGTCTTTCCAATGCAGCCTGAACGATACCTTTTTCTTTGATGATGGTTTGGAATGGGTGGTGTTTTTTTCTCATCACAATACGCTTACATTTGGGGGGGATTGGTTGATGGCGGCCGTACGGGAAGCGTATCGGGAGGAGTTGGAGTTGTTGAATTGTTGGTACGAAGGGGGGATTGCGCCGGAGGTGGTTTGATGTTGGGACGCTCATTTGTGATTGAGTGAGACATTGGAAGATTTAAGACTTTTAAGATAGGACGGGTTAGCCCCCCTCCCACTTTTTCTCCCCAAAACCCCTCCCAACTTCCCAAATCCATGTATATTACCGATTGATCGAACACTCACTGGCGCGTAGGTAGCGCGCTGACATCGGTTGATTCGCTAACATGGAGAGCGTGAAGAGATTAGGAGCCAAGTTGTTGCTAGCTGTTTTTGCCTTGAATAGCCTTGGGCTCTTCCTGGCATTCGAGTGGCAGCAATGGCACATTCAATCTGCTGTCCAAAAAGCAATCGAAACGGGGCCTTCGCCCGATGAAATCTATGAAGTAACCGTAGTGGCTGAAAATGCCGCACAATTGCAGTGGTACGAAGACCATGAATTTCGCTATCACGGCACCATGTACGATGTGGTGCAAAAAAAAGTGCTGAACGCCGATACGACGGTTTATTACTGTCTGGCCGACTTAGCGGAGACCTCCTTGTTGTCCAACCTGGATAAATTTGTAAAAAAAAGTACCGAACCCCTGGATTCCTCAAGAAGACCGACGATAAGCCCTTTCCAACTCTTCGCTCCAGCCTTTTTTCCGACTCAAAAACATACGGACAGCTGCCGTTTTTTTCCTACCAACAACCGCTGGGAATACTACTGCCATTATTCGCCACCTTTTTTAACGCCCAATGCGCCACCGCCAAGATTCAGTTGAACTGCTTTGAAAAAGGCTGTTTTCTTTAGTTCAATTCCCGTTTGCTTGATTGGTAAAAGGGGTTATTGCTATAATTCTATTCGGTTATAAATCAGCCGACTAGAGGGTTATTTGTTTTTAAAATCAAGATCACTCAACCATGAAAAATATACTTGTACTCTTTTTTTGCCTCCTTGGTGGATGGGGCGTTTTTGCACAATCTGGCCAATTAAGCGGTAAGATTTTTGATGCTCTTACCAATACACCTTTAGCGGGCGCGGCAGTTAAGGTGTCGGAAACGCTAGGAACCACGACCGATCGCAACGGACTTTTTTCCGTGCCTTGTAATGGAAGCATGGAAATCACCATTTCTTACCTGGGTTACGAAATCATTAAGCAAGCGGTGACAGATTGTGCTGCCGAACTGAGCATTGGCTTGATCGTGGCGGCTAAAGACCTCAATACCGTAGAAATTACCGCTACTTCTAACCTCAATAAGTCGGTATTGTACCAACCTTTATCGATCGCTAAATTGGGGGAAACGGAAATCAAACGCGGAACGGGTATTCTGCTCGACGATGCCATCAATACCAACATACCGGGCGTGTACATGGAACGCCGTACTTTTTCCGCTGGACAACAGTTCAATATCCGCGGTTATGGCAACGGCGCGAGGGGGACCAACGGGGTGAACAGCAACTTCGATGGTCAGGGTTCTAAAGTGTACCTCAATGGAATTCCGATTACCGACGCCGAGGGGATCACTTTGATGGACGACATCGATTTTGGTTCCATCGGCAATGTGGAAGTGGTTAAAGGACCGGCGGGTTCTTTGTATGGTTTGGCCATCGCTGGGGTGGTGAATTTGAAAACCAAAAGACCAGAACCGGGCAAAGTGTCGATCGGTGAGGATCTATTGTTTGGTAGTTATGGACTACAGCGCAAAACCACCCATTTGCAGATTGGTAAGGAAAAAGCTTCCTTGTTGGTCAACTATGGTCGACAGGATTACAAAGGGTTTATGAACCACACGGGATCCAATAAGGATTTTGTGAATTTATTCGGCGAGTTCAATCCCAACAACAAGCAATCCATCAGCACTTATGTTGGGTATAGTAGAAGTTATGATCAACGCAATGGCGAGTTGACGCGTCAGCAATACGAAACTTTTGACTATACTGGTAATCCTGCTTACCTCAAAAATGACGCGCATTCCAATGTGATCACTTATCGGGCTGGGGTAAGCCACAGCTACATTTTTAATAAAAACGTCACCAATACCACGGCTTTGTTTGGTACAGGATTCATCAGCAACGTAAGTTCAGCGGGCGGTTGGACGGATAAATCAGTCATCAATTATGGACTGCGTTCCACCTTTGATACCAAGTTTTCTTTGGGGCAAAACGTAAGTTTGTCGGGTATTACTGGCGTGGAAGGTCAAAGCCAAAATGCGCAAACGCTTGGTTATCCCATGCTGGCGGATAGTTTTAATCTAACGGGTTACAACATCATTGGTAACCTGCGCAGCAACCAATACACCATTTCTAAAACCATTTCTACATTCACGGAGTGGACTTTGGCCTTGCCCAGTGATTTTTCTTTGACGGCTGGCGTAGGGTACAGTACCATGGATATCGAGTTGAACGACCGTTTTTATGTCGCTTCCAACAACAATCCTCGGAATCCCAACGGTACGAACAAACCATCGAAATACCAGGCGACTTATAACAACATGGTTTCTCCTAAGTTTGCGATCAATAAGGTATTCTTCAAGCAGTTGTCAGTATATGCTTCCTACAGCAAGGGTTACAAAGCCCCGGTCAGCTCCTACTTTTTTATTCCGCTTACCGGACAAGTAGTGACGGGTTTGAAACCGGAGATCGGTACGCAGTATGAGATTGGTACCAAAGGTTCTTTGTTTAAGGATCGCTTGAACTATCAGATTGCAGCATTTTCCGCTTCTTTTGCCAATAAGATGACCACTGTTGCCGTGCCCAACCTCAAAAATACGGCCACTTCTTATGTGTACGTGGCCAACGGCGGTAAGCAAAACAACAAGGGGATCGAAGTAGCCATCCGCGCGGTGGCTTATCAGTCAAAGGGAGGTTTTTTCAAATCCATTAACCCGTTTGCCAACCTGGCTTACTCCTACTTTAAGTATGCCGATTTCAAATTTCAGCAGTTGAGTACGGATAGAAAATCGGCGGTGGAGGTTGATTTTAGCAACAACAAAGTGGCTGGCGTGCCTCCGATTACCTTTAACGCAGGGTTCGACATCATAACCAATCCTGGTTTGTACGCCAACATGACTTTCAATTACCGCGATGCCTTGTTTTATACTTCGGATAACCTCAACAAAACCAATGCTTACCGCTTGTTGAATGCCAAAATTGGTTATCAGCACGTTTTTGCGAAGCACATTGGAATTGACGTTTTTGTTGGAGCCAACAACATCACCAGTGCGCAATCTTACAACATGATCTTTTTGAATCAGTTGCCGGATGCCTATTTGCCAGCGCCGAATAAAGTCAATTATTTCGGAGGCGCTAATGTGAAGTACATTTTTTAAATCAAGTAATTAAATGAAAGACGGCATTCTGCTTGTTTTTGTAAAAAAAATAAGCGGAATGCTGCCTCTTTTTCAACCATCAGCACCATGAAAAACCTATTGTCTATCGTCAGCTTAATGATGCTGTTTGCTGCTTGTAGCCGCTTTGGCAACAAAGATGAAAAGCAGGATCATGCCGAACGCATTGTTTGTATCGCCAAACAATACAGCGAGATTGTCTACGCGCTTGGCGCTGAAAAAGACATCGTCGCGGTCGATGTTTCCAGTACTTACCCGCCGGTCATTAAAAAACTGCCCACCGTAGGGTATCACCGCGCCTTGAGTATTGAAGGCATTTTGGCGGCAAAACCAACCCTCATCATCCACGACGACAACATCGCTCCGGAGCATGTGGTGAAACAATTGATTGATTTGAAAATACCGATGAAGGTGTTTACAAAAGGTGAAACCCTGGACAGCACCAAACTGCTTATCCGCGACATGGGTGCTTTTTTCCACCAAGAACACCAAGCGGATTCGCTGTGCAGTAAATTGGATCGCGATATGCAAACGGCAGCCGATAATGTCAAGCAATACAAAGACAGCGTAAAGGTGTTGGTCATCCATTTCGGACAAGCTTCCAACGTGTTTTTAGTGATGACGAAAAAAAGCACCGCGGCCAAAATGATTGGCTGGGCTGGCGGGAAAATGTCGGTTGATGGGCCAAGAGGGATGCAGCAGTTGTCGGCAGAAGTGGTTGCCGCTTCCGATCCCGATGTTATATTATTGACTGATTTTGGATATGACCGATTGGGTTCTTCGACAAAAATTAAGGAATTGCCGGGCGTGGCGGGCACCAAAGCAGCCAAAAACAACTGCATTTACCGCATTGAAGAACACGACCTCGTTTACCTCGGACCTAGAACGGGCGAAAATACCCTCCTGATTCAAAAACTGATCCACCAAGGTGCAGCAAAATAAAATCAATCAGGCAACATTTCCGCTGTTGTTGCTTTCAATGGCCATCGTGGCTTTTTTGTCGGTGCGGTATGGCGCGGTAAACATCAGTTTGGAGGAGATTTCGGCGTCCTTACAACACTATTTTACTGCGCCAGATCGCATGGAGCTCAATGAACGGATCTTCGTGGACATCCGCCTTCCGCGCGCGCTCCTCTGCCTTCTTGTGGGCGCAAGCTTGGCGGTAGGTGGAGCGCTGATGCAGTCGCTTTTCCGCAACCCCATTGTGGAACCCGGACTGATCGGTACTTCCAGCGGCGCGGCGTTTGGGGCGGCCTTGTATTTTGTGTTGGGCGGAACCTTCAAATTTAATACCGGGGAATGGACCTTGCCCATCGCCGCTTGTGCTGGAGCGATGTTGTCCACTTTTTTGGTGTTTTTACTCTCTCAATCGCGTGATACCGGCAAAAGTTCGATTGTGGCTTTGTTGTTGACCGGGATCGCCATCAATGCCCTCTTTATGAGCGGCGTCGGTTTTTTATCGTACATCGCCCGCGACCCGCAAGCGCGCTCGATCACCTTTTGGGGATTGGGAACTTTGTCGGGCGCCAACTGGCATTCGGTGCTCATCGTGGGGTGCTCCACGATTGCTTGTACGCTAATGGCCATGCGGTACGGAAAACAACTCAACGCCCTGATGATCGGGGAGGAGGAAGCCGCCTTTTTGGGAGTAAATGTCGCCCGACTCAAACGCAACGTGCTGTTGGTGAACGTGGTGTTGATTGCGGTGGCCACTGCTTTTGTCGGGGTCATTAGTTTTGTAGGTCTGGTAGTGCCGCATTTATTGCGCATGCTCAACGGTTCTGACAACCGGTTTTTGATCCGCAACAGCGCCTTGTTGGGCGGAATATTGCTGAGCGCGGCCGATTTGATTGCCCGCATGGCCTTGCGCCCCGCGGAGTTGCCCATTGGTATTGTCACTTCGGTGGTCGGTGTTCCGGTATTTATTTTGCTTTTGCGCACCAAAAACTATTTCTTCTGATGCTGAGCGGAAACAACCTTACCTATGCCATTGGCCAACGCAAACTCCTCGAGGATGTCTCGGTAGCCTTTCAACCCGGAAAGTTGAACCTGATCATTGGTCCGAATGGCGCTGGGAAATCGACCTTAGTAAAAGTGCTTTGCCATCAACTTCGCCCCCAAGTGGGCGCGGTTTTTTATGGCGAAAAAAACAGCAACCAACTGTCGGTGGGCGAGTTGGCTCGGATGCGTGCGGTACTGTCACAAAACATTGAACTGGCCTTTCCCCTAAGTGTAGCGGAAGTGGTGATGATGGGGCGCTATCCGCATTTTTCAGACAGACCCAGCGACAAAGATAAGGCGGCAGTAGAAGAAGCCATGCGTTTTTTTGACGTGCTCGACATGGCCGATCGCAATTACCTCACGCTGAGTGGCGGGGAAAAACAGCGTACCCATTTTGCACGAGTAGCCGCTCAGATCTGGTACCCGGTCGCGGAGGCTTGTCGGTACCTGATCCTCGATGAGCCACTGACTTTTTTGGATGTCTACTACCAATTTGATTTTATGTATAAAATCAGCGCTTTGTTGCAAAAAAACGACTTGGTGGTGGCCGGCGTGGTACATGATTTGAACTTGGCGGCCAAATTTGCCGATCAAATTGTGTTGCTGCACCAAGGTAAAATATTAGCCAGCGGTGATAAAGAAACGGTGTTGACCGCTGAAAACATCAAAACCGCTTATCATTTGGAGCCGCTGATTAAACGAGAAAATGGTGGACTACATTTGTTTTTTTAATACAATGACAGCTGTTGAAAAAATCTCCTAATTTGTCGGATAAGCTGCATCAAGGCGACCAATTATCCTTCTTTTTGTCTCCATTTCTTGTTATCATTGTTGGAATCACCAAAATCCTCCGAATATGAGCATCGAACGGCGCAACTTTCTCCAAACTTCCACATTTGCCATTGGCGCTACGCTATTGCCCACCGCTTGGCTGGCTAAACTCCTATCCGCCGCTCCTGGCGAAATGAAAACCTTGCGCAATGGCGTCGGCATTTACACCGAAAAAGGCGGTACCATCGCTTGGATGATTGATCCCTCGGGAATCATTGTGGTGGATACCCAATTCCCGGACAGCGCCGCGAATTTTATCCAAGAATTACACAAACAAGCCGACCGAAAAGTGGATCTGCTGGTCAACACCCACCACCACGGCGATCATACCGGTGGTAACATCGTTTTCAAAGGCATGGTGGACAAAGTCGTTGCCCATAAAAACTCCAAAGCCAACCAACAACGGGTCGCCGTTGCCAATAAAAGCGAGGACAAGCAATTGTACCCCGATGCCACCTACGATAATAAATGGACCCAACGGGTGGGCAGTGAATTGATCAGTATGCACTATTATGGAGCTGGCCATACCAACGGCGATTCTTTTGTCCATTTCGAAAATGCCAATGTGGTGCACTGTGGCGATTTGGTGTTCAACCGCCGTTTCCCTTTTGTGGATCGTTCTTCGGGCGCTTCGGTGCAGAGCTGGATTGATGTGCTGGGTAAGGCACGAAAAAATTTTGACCAGGACACCATCTTTGTCTTCGGCCACGCTGGGGATGGTTTTCAGGTGACTGGCAACGCCAAAGACCTGGCCGCCATGCAAAACTACCTGGAGAAACTCTGGAAATTTGTTAAAAAAGAAGTGAAAGCGGGCAAAACCAAAGAGCAAATCACCGAAGCCAAACCAACATTTATCCCCGGTGCCGAGGAATGGAAAGGCCAAGGGATTGAGCGCGGTATTACCTCGGCTTTTGATGAAATGATGGAAGGGAAGAAATAAGGGGGAGCTAATATTTTGAATTTGAATCCTCTTTTTGACCGTATTTATCCTGAAGTAGCTCAGGTAGCCAATCTAAGGCATGAGTCGATAATAAGGCAACAAAATAGCCTAGTCTAATTTGATACTTTATTATCGACTCATTCTTAAAACACCAACGCTTTGGCCTTCTCCAGGGCTCGATCCAGACCGCTCAAATCACTACCACCAGCAGTAGCAAAAAACGCTTGACCGCCGCCGCCGCCGCCAATTTCCTTGGCTAGTTCGCGGACGATGTTTCCGGCGTGTAGTCCCTTGCTTTGCACCAAAGCCTTGTTGATGTTCACCAGTACTTGCGGTTTGCCATTGATTACTGCTGCAAATACAATTACTGCGTTGTCCAACTCATTGTCGAGTTGGCTGGCCAGATTTTTCAGTGCTGCGCTGTCGCTGATGGGCAGACGCGCCGCGATATAGGTGATCCCGTCGATCAGGACAGCCTGTTTTTTTAGATCCTCTTTGAGTCCGCCTGCTTGTTCAGCCACAAGTTTTTCAATTTCTTTGCGGAGTTGTTTGACCTCGTCTTGCAAATTTTGCACCTGTTTGGGCGCGTTGGGCGCGTTTTTGAACAAGGCACGTACCTCTTCCAATTCCGCCAACTCTTGAAGAACAAAAGCTTCGGCCCCGTTTGCCGTGATGGCCTCGATGCGGCGAATGCCTGCGGCTACCGCACCTTCCGCCACTATTTTGAACAAACCAATCTCGCCAGTTGCTTGGACGTGGGTACCGCCGCATAATTCCTGCGAAAAACCAGGATCAAAGGTGATCATGCGCACCAAGTCACCATATTTTTCGCCAAAAAGCATCATCGCACCCGATTTTTTGGCCTCTTCAATGGGCATGTAGCGGTTTTCGTGGAGGGCGATGTTGGCGCGAATTTTTTCGTTGACCATTTTTTCAATTTCCAACAACTCCTGGTCGCTGACCTTTTGGAAATGTGAAAAATCGAAACGCAGGCGATCGCCATCCACGTTTTGACCTTTTTGCAACGCATGCGGACCCAGGATACGGTGCAAGGCAGCATGCATTAAGTGAACCGCAGTGTGGTTACTGGAAATCGCTTGACGGCGTGCAGCGTCGACCTGTGCGCTCACGGGCAGCTCCAAATGTTCGGGCAATCGCTCGACGATTTGGATGATCAGCTCGTTTTCTTTTTGGGTATCGAGCACGACGATTTTTTCTACGCCAAATAGCAGGTAACCGGTATCGCCAACCTGACCGCCGCTTTCGGCATAGAAAGGCGTTTGATTGAGCACTACCTGGTATTGATGGTCGTTTTTGACTTTTACGGTGCGGTATTTAATCACTTTGGCATCGGTAACGTGTAGGGTGTCATAGCCTACAAAAACGACTTCTGCGCCCAAGTTGACATTTTGCCAATCGCCGACCGCTTTTTGGGCATCATCGCGGGAGCGCTGGCGTTGGCGCTCTAGCGCAGCACGGAAACCAGCTTCGTCGAGGTGCAAACCTTTTTCTTGCGCCAACAATTGGGTCAAGTCAAAAGGAAAACCAAAGGTATCGTACAAGTCAAATACGTCCTGCCCACTGATGGTGCCGGATTGCAAATCAAGGTTGTCAAAACGGCGCAAGCCATTTTCCAAGGTATTCAAAAACGACAATTCTTCGCTTTCAATGATGCGGATCACCTGATCCTGTTGGGCTTTCAATTCGGGAAAAGCGCCACTAAAAGCGTCGGACAACATAGGGATCAGGGTATGTAAAAACGGTTTTTTGATGTCCAAAAACGAGTAGTAATAGCGTACCGCCCGTCGTAAAATTCGGCGGATAACGTAACCTGCGCCCGAGTTTCCCGGCAACTGTCCATCAGCAATCGCAAAAGCGATGGCGCGGATATGATCCACGATGACCCGCATGGCGATGTCGGACTTGGCCGTGCGCTCATAGCTGCCCGTGTAGGAGATGCCCGATGCAGCCTCAATAAACTGAATAAATGGCATAAACAAATCAGTATCGTAAGTCGCTTTTTTGTCTTGCAGCACCATACACAAGCGCTCAAAACCCATACCTGTGTCGACGTGTTTGTCCGGCAGCGGTTCTAGGGAGCCATCGGCTTTGCGGTTGAATTGGATGAATACGTTGTTCCAAATTTCGACCACGCCTGATCCGTCGATGTTGACGCCGGCGTAACCAGGACTCTGGGCACGTTCTTCCTCGGAGCGGGTATCGTAATGGATTTCGGTACAAGGCCCGCAAGGCCCCGTATCGCCCATCTCCCAGAAATTGTCTTTTTTGTTGCCGTAGAGAATTTGTTCGCGGGGGAGCACCTTTCCCCACAACTCGAGCGACTCATCGTCGGCAGGTAAACCATCAGCTGGGTCACCTTCAAAAACAGTGGCGTAGAGCCGATCCGGGGAAAGCTTTAAGACATCGGTCAAGAGTTCCCAAGACCAAGCAATCGCTTCTTTTTTGAAATAATCGCCAAACGACCAGTTACCTAACATCTCGAACATGGTGTGGTGGGTACCGTCGTAG
>JBBRGN010000068.1:0-18225 GCA_038240665.1 Chitinophagales bacterium
GTATATTTTTCAATTCGCTGTCCTTTCAAGCCATAATCGGCTAAGGTACGAATGATCACTTCTTCCAAAAAACGTACGTAGCGGTGCACATCGGTAAAAAAACACTCCAAGTCAAAAATTGGGTAACCCACAATTTGTCCAGGCCCATGATAGGTAATGTCGCCGCCCCGATTGATTTTGAAAAACTCGAACCCTTGATCGCTTAATTCCTGTTCGTTTAGCAGGAGGTTATCGAGCGAGCCGCTTTTACCCAAGGTATACACGGGCGGGTGTTCGCAAAAAAGTAGATAGTGCTCTTGAGGAAGGAGTGGTTCCGATTGGGCTAAGCGTTCCCGATTGGCTGCTTTTCTTTGAACCAATTCAGCGTGCAAGCGGGTTTGATAATCCCAGGCTTCACGGTAGGCAATACGGCCAAGATCTTGAAAAATCACTTGCTCCATCCCTTCCCGAATTATCGCGCAAAGCTAATTAATTTTTGATAGCAAAAAGAAAAAAGGGGAGAGATTTTTGGATTACGATCTGCGTGATTTTGGATTGCGTTCTGCAATGGTTTTTTTGAACACGGATAGGGCGGATTGGACACGGATTTTTTAAAGGGGATATCGAAAATAGGGCGCTGTTCATCATTACACCAAATTCATCATTAATTACTACTTCCAGGTCTTTCGGGGTATTCAATCCTCGCGTGATAGACGGATCTCAAAATTTGGCGAAAAACCGTTTTACAACGTTCCAATTCCTGAAAGGTCAATAAAGAATCATCCAGTTGGCCTTGCGCCAATTTACCGGCTACGATCTTTTCTACCAGAATCTGAATGTCCTCTGGAGTGGGGTTTTTCAAGGTAGCTTTTGCGGCTGCTTCAATCGAATCCGCCAGCATCAAGATGGATTCTTCCTTGGTGCGCGGTTTTGGGCCAGGGTAGCAGAATAGCCAATCTTCGGCGGGTACATCGGGGTTTTCTTGTAGGTATTTTCGGTAAAAATATTCCACCAGCGTGGTTCCATGGTGGGTCAAAATGAAGTCAATCAACACCTTAGGCAATCGGTAGCGCCGCGCCATTTTTTCGCCTTCGGGAATATGCCCGATGATGATCCGTGCGCTCTCAAGGTACGATAATTCATTGTGCGGATTGTAACCACTCTGATTTTCAATAAAGTATTCTGGCATTACCGTTTTGCCGATGTCGTGGTACAAAGCTGCTACCCGCACCAGCAAGTGGTTCGCGCCTACCCGACGCGCAGCGGCTTCAGCAAGGTTGGCTACCTGTAGCGAGTGCTGGAGGGTTCCCGGCGCTTTCAAAGCAAGTTCTTGCAACAAAGGCCGGTTCATGTCCGACAATTCCACCAGCGCAACCGCCGACGTAAAGCCAAAGACCCGTTCCAACAAAGGAATCAAAGGAAAAGCCAGCAGCGTCAAAAATGCATTGATGAATATCCACTTGTAAATGGTCCAATCAAATTGTTCAAATCCACCATGCTCAATCAAGTCCAGGGCAAAATAGCCCACGCTGTAGGCAAAAAAGATGTACAGGATAGAATTAAAAAAACGGGTCCAGTTGCGTGGATCGATATTTATCAATAAAATAACCATCCCGACCAATATTTGCAAAAAAGTAAATTCAAATCCGTGTGAGGTCAAAAAACTAGCCAGCAAGACAATCACCAAGTGGGTGAACAAAGCCAGCCAATTGTCATAAAAAGTTTTGATCACAATGGGCACCACCGCAAAAGGGACCATGTAGATGTTTAAATTCTCAATTTGCCCTACTAGATAAACAAAATAGGTGAAAATCAAAATAGCCGAAAACAAAAACAACAGTTCATTAACATGTTGAAAAACTCGAAAATGATACAACCGCAAATACATCACGTACATACCAATGATCATCAAGGTAATTAAAAAATAACCCAGTAGAATGCCCCATTGCGAACTGCGCTCGGTGATTTGTCGCTCGTAATTTTCTTTTAAGCTTTCTAGTTTTTGTAACACCACACTGGTAATTACGCCACCTCTTGGCACAATCAATTCACCCTTGCGCACCATACCTTGGTACTGCTCCAGCGAGGCAATCATTTGCTGTTGTGATTCTTCGGTAAGCGTACGGTCGTAACAGATATTTGAAACGGCCAACTCTTCAAGGATGGGAAACAAAAAGTCGGCATCGGGATAGATTTTTTTGCGCAATGAATCCAATAATAGCCGCCGAATTTCGCCGTAAGTTGTCAGGTTGCTAAGGGTTTGTTGGCTCGCCGACCCATTGCGTAGGATGTTGATAACAAAATTTTTACCCCGGTTGTGGTGCGCCGTATCTAGCGCTACGATTCCGCGTTCAAAAATACGCCCCAACATTTTTTTGCCATAAGATCGATATACTTCCGGAAAGCGTTGTACATCAGGAAATTGTCGACCTTCAATGGTTTTGAATTGCTGATCGTAGTAAGTATCGTACCGCCGCAATCGCAAACCGGCGATGGAATCATCTTGTCGATAAAAAGGAGAAAACTCCTGCTTTAAATCCGTCAGTTCTTTGGATATTTCGGCGTCAGTTTTTCGAATACCGAAATCAAATGGTGCTGACAGGTCGTCATAGTACCAGATCTGGCCGATTTCGTAGCGGTATTTAAAGCGGATGTTGTTGGGGAAAAGTAGGCTAATGAATACGACTACCCCGAGAAGGAAGAGGTATTGAAGGGATTGTCGGAGGTAGGCCAATATTTTTTTCCAATTCATCATGGGCTTAAAGATACAAGGATTTTTTTATTGACTCCTTCCTTTGAGATTTACTGACACATGGACACTGATCTTCCTTTTGCCCAGAAGGGATTAATGCGATTCAAACCTTTTTGCAGATCAACCTTTAGGATGTACCAGTTGTCCCATTGCTCTACTTGTCCACAAATTTGGATTTCATCAGCTACAAAACCAGCAATGGCTTGGTTGACTGGCTTTCCATTGGTGTCAAGAATAAAAAAATACTGCTGAATATCTTCTTTGGTAGTGGATTTAAAAAAGGCAGGAATGCCGCCGGCAATGCAGCGAATGGCACAAGAACGGTGAGGTTTGCCTTCCCCAGGGCGCATCACCCCCAAGTAACATTTGGGATCTAATATTTCGCCAAACAATTCCGTTTTTCCTAGCTTTTTTATGGGTGTAGACTCATCCAGCAGCTTTGTAAAACCTTGAAATAACTCTTTTTGCGTACCCAATTCCATTGCCAACACGCCATCGTAATAGATTAATTTTCCTTTTAAGCGCAGTGATTTTCCTGACAAAGGTTGTTTTAATTGAGTAGCGAGCAATTTCAGCATAGGCGATGCGGATCTTTTGCCGATTCCAACTAGCAGCACCCGCTGAAAATGGGGGTTTCCTTCCGCATCTTTGCCTACTAGCATTTTTAAACAAGGAATGGGATAAGTGATTAACACGCCCTCGATTACCCGGTACCGATTGATTTCATAGGTGGAAGTAGAAAATCCTCGTTGGGTAAGTACCAGTATAGAACCTGCCAATAACAGCAAAATAAAAAAGATTCCGATGGTGCTTTTTGTCCATTTTGCTATTCCTGCTGGCGCTTTATCCTGCCAGCCAATGTAAAATTCTTTGTTCATTTTTAAAAAGCTTAAATGGGCAATCAAATAACAGTTGGCGCACGCTCAGTCCCTTCCGGATATGGAGTAGGATTAACCCAAACCTGTCGGTCCACAATTTTCACATCGTAAGTTTCTAGTTTTTCCGTAAACGGCGGCGGAGATTGTCCATTGCCTGGTAAATATTGATACCCATGCCAGGGACAAGTGATGCATCCATCTACAATTTTACCTTCGCCTATTGGCCCATGTTGATGCCGACATACGTTATTGACTGCTGAAATTTTACCTTCATAGCGAAAAACGGCGATGTTTTCTCCTCCCAAAAAAACCATCTTTGCCCTGTTTTCGGGTATTTCATCTACATATCCCAGTAAATAGTAGCCATCTGTACCTTGCGGTTTAGTCATTTGTTCCGTTAAGCGGCTTTTTTCCAAGAAAGCCGACCACAGATGCAGGAAAACTAAAATCAATACCCCTGCTCCTACCACGCCAATCCACCCAAAAGATTGCTCCAAATGTACTACCCCCAACATGACATGAAAAACCAGTAAAAAATAAGCGCCATACACGCACATGTGCAAGGTTTTCCAGATTTTGGGATGGAGGTTTTTTAACCAAAAATCATGGCTGGTTGCAGCCATTAAGAAAAGGATGATCAAGGCAAAGAATCCCAGTACCTGAAAGGGGAAATCCTGCAAAGAGGTATAATGAACATTGGAAGCAAAAACAGATAAAATGGGGTCAATATTACCTAAAGCATGAAACTGAACAATGTTGAAAACACCATGAACCGCGCCAATCAAGAAAGTAGCGACCCCTAAATGCCGCCGGTTGTAAAGCAATGGCAAAAAACGGGACTCCAACCGCGCTAATGGTCCGATGCACAAAATAAATTGCAACATCAAAAAAGCCAATGTCCCGGTAGCGCGAATGATCAACGTTTCAGGCGTAATATTTGGAAAAAAAATCAATTGCAATAGGGAAAAGATCAGCAAGTAGCCAGCAATTGCCCCCGCTATGATGCGATCATAGTGTTTTTTTTGACGGTTCCATTGTACGGTAGTATAATTTGCACTCTTAGGGTAAAAGTAATTTTTTGAAAGGCACTTTGATCAAGAGCGCTGCGCATTTCAAGTACATGATCTCCTTTCTGCACCAATTCTTTGGGAAGTAAAAAAAGCTGCACACCTTTAGAACCGAGTGAACCAATGAAATTATTTTGCCAATAAATTTGGGCGGAAGGAATCGTCAAGGGCTTTTGAATGGTTACTTCCAATTGTTTTTCACCTTGTAGATTGCCTCTTAAAACGAAAGAAAATTCATCTACTTTTTTGGTCGTTAATACTTGGGGAAAAACAACATGGGGTTGTTGAACCAGGCTAGCAGAAAAACCAGGTTTGGGCAAAACCCAGACCGCTCCGCAAAATCCAAGGATCAATACCAATGCGCCAATCTGCCAAATAAGTCGATGCCGCCTTCGCAATTCAGGAACCATGTTTACGGTATTTTAGCCATTTGTTGAACAATACGATCCATAATGCCGTAGCTCCTGGCAACAGCAGTAGCCGCGTAGCCCAGTGAGCTCCGTGCATGGAACCGTCCAATTGATCAGCACCCTTGAACACAAACCAAAGACCAAACAATAGCCCCAGTCCCAGGTAAGCATAAAATAAATACAGTGGTAAATACATCCAATTCATAGGTGTTAGGCTTCGTTGTACATTTTCAATACCGTTTCGCGCAAATGTGATCCTGATGGGGTAAAAAGAAAATAAATGGTTTCAGCAATGGCTTCTGGCGTCGTCCAGGCTCCAAAATCGGCATCAGCCATTGCAGTCCGGTTTTGCGGGGTATCAATGGTACTTGGTACAATGACCGAGCAACGGATGTTTTTGTCTTTGCCATATTCGTTAACGATGTTAGCTAAAGTTACCGTTGCCGCCTTTGACAATCCATAAGCAACATTGTGTAAAGCTGCCGAAGCTTCAAATGCCGCTTGTGAACCAATAAGTACAAAATGACCGCCACCGATCGACTCAAAATGAGGCAATAAAGCCCGCACCACAAAGTAAGCCGTATCAAAATTTAAAGCGAACATTTTTTGCAGACTAGCTTTGTCGGTACTGAGCAAGTCGCCTCCTGCATAAGCGCCAACCGTAAGCACTGCTACATTCAATGCGGGTGATTTTATCTTATTAATGTAGTGTTCTACTGCCGTTTCATCGGTTAAGTCAACCGCGCTGGTAGAGATGTATTGTAATGGTTTATCGGTACGTGCTGTTCCTAATATTGCGTAGCCTTCATGATAAAATTTTTCCGCAACTGCCTGGCCTAAATTTCCATTAACGCCGGTGATCAATACTGTTTTTTGCATGTTAAATGGGTTAGGTGATGGGTTCAATACTAGAATTATTTACTGGGTTCAACTTGATTGTTCTCCAGCATCCATTTTGGTCCTAATACTTCATAAATTTTGTTATTCCCTTGTTGACCCGATTGATGGCAATTCATGGTCAAACAATTGTTGTTGTGCGTCCTTCGGTACCACTTGCGGTAAAGATAACCAGCTAGATTCATACCTAATACAGGAGCGGTAAAGTAAATGTACCAAGCCGTCCAATTATTTGCGGCCAGTGCGGAAGCAAAGGTACGGGCTGGATTCATACTCATCCCGGAATAAGGGGCCTCGAAAGTGATGTATAAAGTGATGATTGCCCCCACAAAAAAGCCAGTATAAGGCGCAAAACGTTGACGATTGTTTAAAATCAAAACCGTTAAAAACAGGACAAAGGACATCAAAAATTCCAGCAAAAAGGCAACCACAATGCCATTTTTTTTTGGCATTGTGGCTATGAATTGGATGTCAGGAGACGACATGAAGTTGTAGTCCAAACAAGAAAAAATAAAAATGCCCAAGGCTCCTCCAGTAAATTGAGCAAGGATGTACCAAAAGGCGTCATAAGGATGAATTCGGTGGAGCTGTAGATGGGTTAAGGTGGCGGCAGGGTTCAGGTGCGCACCCGATTTTTTTCCCCATTTACTGTAGATGATTAGCACTGCTGTTGATCCAATTGCTAATCCAATCATAAACCTTTTCAAAATCGGATAAGAAATCAATCCAGAAAATGGTAAGGATTGATTCAGCCACAAATCAGAGAAAAATGAAGCTGAAATCATGAATGTCCCTAGCGCACCGGCTTCAATCAGATAAGTTTGCCAATTTTTCTGCAACGATCTCCACATTATGCTTTGTTTTGAAGATCAAATAATACCTTAATCAACATCCCTATTGACCAGGCCTGCTGGATACATCCCTTCCCTTTGTTGGGATTAGCGCCGTCAAAGATTTCTGAAATACCCTGTATACAATCGGATTCATAAAAATGGTTTTCCAAAAAACGCAGCTTAGTCATTAATTCTTTGCTGCTTTTTTGAGTATTTCCCTTTACTTTTAAAAAAGCCAGCGCATACTCTGCCCACAAAAAAGTCCACACGGTACCCTGGTGATAAGCTGTATCACGCTCCCATTGATTGCCCCCATAATGACCTTTGAAAGCTGGATCCTCGACGTTGAGGGAACGCAGACCATAGTCAGTACAAAGGTGGTCCTCGATCATGCTGAGTACTTTGGCGGATTCGGTCTTGTTCAACAGCGAAAATGGCAGGCTAATGGCATAAAGCTGATTGGGTCTAAAGGATTGATCTACATAGCCATCGGGAATGATCACATCATTGAGAAAACCTTCATCGTTAATGAAAAAATGGCGGAAGGCCGTTTTAACCTGATCGGCTAATTTTAGGTACTTTTGGTGCTCCTCATTCAACAATTTTGCGAAGGCAGAAAAAATCTGCAAGGCATTGTACCACAAGGCATTAATTTCAACTGGGCAACCTTGCCGAGGCGTCACCACGTAGTCACCAACTCGGGCGTCCATCCAGGTTAATTGCGCTAGACCTTCCCCGCCAAACAGCAAACCCTCCGGAGTGACGTGGATGTTGTAACGGGTTCCCTCGATGTGCCAATGGAGGACATCCTGTAGTTTGGGATAAAGTTCGGCAATGAAATCCAGATCCTGAAATTTTTCATAGTACTCGTGTAGCACTACAAACAACCACAATGTGGCATCAATCGTATTGTATTCGGGAGCTTCCCCTTGATCAGGAAAACGATTGGGCAACATGCCTTGATCCAGGTACTGCAAGAAAGTACGCAATATTGATTTTGAAGCCTCTTGATTGCCTTGAGCTATCGTCAAGCCCCGCATCGCAATCATGGTATCTCTCCCCCAATCCGTAAACCAAGGATAGCCCGCGATTAATGTGCTGCTGTTGGTAGATGCTCGATGCACCAAAAACTGATCCCCAGCAATCATCAAATCGCGTAAAAAATTATTTTTTTGTCCCTGACCGAGGCTTTCTATGCGTTGAATTTCCCGTTTTTCTAGTTCTTCGAAAGAAACATTTTCTGCTTGTTCATGGGTAGAAAAACGGAGGTACATTTTTTCACCTGCTGCCAACTGTACCGTGATCTGGCCAATTGATTTTGCGGCTTCCTGGTAATCTAGTCCCCGTTCTTGTTCTGCAGCATACTCAATGGATTGACACCAAATAGAGTGCGGATCAAAATTGCCTTTCTCGTACTGGATTTGTACTGGTGCAGCACCGTAGTGCGGGTATACTTTTAAAAAAGTCGCATCAACCTGTTCGACATAAAAATCAAAATAACTGCTTTCCTGAAAAAGGCTGTGGTAATCGCGGTACACCATCCAAGGACTAATGGACAGTTCTATCGGCGTATCACCTAGGTTTTCATAGCCTACAACGGTGGTGTTTTCACCATAGACCATGAAAACAGTTTTTTGCAAACGAAAAGATTCATTGGCAAAAACGGCTTTCGGCAAGGGGTCGCGTTCAAAACCATGAAAGTAAGTAAATCCTTGCGGATGAATGGCTCCAGGGTATTGGGTGGTGGATAGTTGATGTATTTGATCGCCTACCTTGACCACTTCCTCGACCTTACTTACCAATACTTTGCGGTCGGTGGGTGGATTAAAAGCAGCTACCAAGAGTCCATGATACCGACGTGTGTTGGTGCCAATGATGCTGGAAGAGGCATATCCCCCCAAGCCGTTGGTGACCAACCACTCTTTTTCGATCAAGGAATCGTATATTTTATTTCCTAGGTTTAACACTGATTAAAATTTATGGTTAATAAACGCCCCTTGGAGTTTGTTTGAGGATGTTCTTTAGTATTTCAAAAGCAACATCTCCAAACAAAACCCCAAAGCACTTTTTACAATTTAAAAATTGGAGGTTTACCAACTCGATTTATCAATCAACTCGGCCACCAATCCTGTCCAGCCAGTTTGATGGGAAGCGCCTACTCCACGGGATGTCTCACCGTGGAAATATTCGTAGAAAAGTACTAAGTCTTTGAAATTTGGATCTTCACTGTAGCGGCTTTCGTCTCCATGAAGTGGTCGTTTTCCTGTTTCATCTTGTTGGAACATGGAAACCAAGCGTTTGGAGATCTCATTTGACGCTTGTTCCAAATTGATCCAATTTCCTGACCCAGTTGGAAACTCTACCTTCAAGTCATCCTTGTAATGCTCCCCATAAACCCGCAAAGAATGGCCGATCAAGTAGTTCATGGGCATCCATACGGGACCCCGCCAATTGGAATTGCCGCCAAATAAGCCAGAAGACGATTCGCCAGGTTCGTATTTGAGTCCAAAATCCTGACCTTCGATGTTCACCACATAGGGCGTTTCATGTTTTTTGGAAATCGAACGAATACCGCCTTTGCTCAAAAATTCATTTTCGTCAAACAAGGCTTTCAACAAGCGTTCCAAACAGGGTCTAGGCGCTAAAGACAACATGATATCGCCTTTTTCGTCCGCCTCATCAAACACGAGGTACTCCATGTTTTTTTGGCGGTATTCTTGAAACCATTTTAAGCGTTTGTAAAAATTAGGAAGCTTCTGGAGTCTTTCCTGATCTAAAATCAAAACGCCAAACAAGGTAGTCAGACCTACCAATGATCGCACTTTGAGTGGGATAAACTCGCCATTCGGCAACGCGAGGATATCATAAAAAAATCCTTCTTGCGTGTCCCACGAGCCTGTCCAGTCGGTATTGATTTGATTCAGCGACGCCGCGATGTAGGTAAAATGCTCAAAAAACTTGGTAGCTATATCTTCAAAGGCAATATCATCTTCCCCAAGAATCAAAGCAATCTCCAACATATTCAAGCAATACATGGCCATCCAGGCGGTACCATCCGCTTGTTCCAAATAACCGCCGCCAGGAATATAGCTGCTGCGGTCAAAAACACCGATGTTGTCCAATCCTAAAAATCCGCCTTCGAATACATTATTGCCCTGGGCATCCTTGCGATTGACCCACCAAGTAAAATTGATCAATAGTTTTTGAAAAACCCGTTTCAAAAATTCTTTATCATCTTTACCATTGCGGTCTTTGTCAATCTTGTACACCTGCAAACAAGACCAAGCATGTACGGGAGGGTTTACATCACCAAATGCCCATTCATAAGCTGGCAACTGACCATTGGGATGCATGTACCATTCCCTTAAAAACAGGATCAATTGGTTTTTAGCAAATTCTGCATCTACCATCGCCAATGGCACACAATGGAAGGCCAAATCCCAAGCCGCGTACCAAGGGTATTCCCACTTGTCGGGCATGGAAATGATGTCCTCATTGTTGAGGGTTTTCCAAGAATTATTGCGCCCTTTTTTCCGTCCAGCTGGAGGTGGAAAAGTACCCGGATCACCATTAAGCCATAGTGGGATATCGATGTTGTAATATTGTTTACTCCACAATATGCCTGCAAAAGCTTGACGTTGAATATTGGCTAAGTCAGCATCCACGCCTTTTTTAAATTGGTCATAAAAGGCATCAGCTTCGGTTATTCTGGATTTAAAAACAGCGTCATGTACGGAGCCAAGCGGATCTTTTAAGGTTTGATTTTTGGTCAAACGCAATTTAATGACCGCTTTTTCTCCGGGTTGTAAATCAAATTCGTAGACCGGAGCAAATTTGGTACCCTCTTTTTTCTCTATCAACCATTCATAATCGTTAGCGATAACGGCATGATGGAAGGCATCTTTGACGAATGGCGTGGCATTAGGAGACCCAAAAATGCGTTCTGAATTGGTATCGTTTTCGGTAAATAGACCCAATTTCGGCAGGTCGTAGTGAAGAAGATAATCGCCTAACTGAGGGTGAGAAGCGACCACTACCCCATCTTCATTTGCTTTGGCGTAGATCGATGGTTTTTTTTTCATCAACCCGAAAGACCATAAGTTGCGAAACCATAATGTAGGCAAAATCGTAATTTTACCAGCTTGATCTCCTTGCAATTGAACGGTAATTCGGATACAGATGTCTTCTTCCGAAGCTTTGGCATATTCGGTATAAACGTCATAATAACTGCCGTTTTTGAATGCCGCAGTGTCGGTCAATTCGTATTCAGTTTCTTCTTTTGAACGCTGAGCGTTGGTTTCCAAAAGCTCTTGATAGGGGTAAGCATCCCAAGTGTATTTGTAGAGATGCTTCATATAGGAATGCGTGGGCGTGCTATCGAGGTAATAATAGAGTTCTTTTACATCTTCTCCATGATTGCCCTGGGGCCCAGTCAAACCGAATAACCGTTCTTTTAATATGGGGTCTTTGCCATTCCAAAGAGCAAGACCAAAACAAAGATTACACAATTCATCACAGATGCCAGCCATTCCGTCTTCACCCCAACGGTACACCCGTGAACGGGCATCGTCATGAGGAAAAAAGTCCCAGGCTTCTCCATGTTCGCTATAATCTTCTCTTACAGTACCCCATTGACGTTCGCTGAGGTAGGGGCCCCATTTCATCCAGTTTTTGGTGCCGCTATAGTTTTCTAGCAGCCTTTGTTGTTCTTGGGTCACCTTGGACTTTGCCATTGTTGATGCTTGTTTTTTTATGAAAGAGAAATTTCATTTTCAGCCTAGTTGAGGATCCGAATCAACCATTGTCCTCAAATCCTGGATAAAGCGTCATCCCGCCATCTACAAAAAGCGTGGAACCATGAATGTAATCAGATTCATCGGAAGCCAACCAGCAACATACATTGCTGATATCGGATGTTTCTCCTACCCGTTTGTAGGGAATCAGGCGAAGTAGTCTATTTTCTGCTTCTGGGGTTTCCCAAGCCATGCGGTTGATGGGTGTTTTGATGGCTCCGGGAGCTACACTGTTTACCCGGATTTTCATCGGGCCTAGTTCTTGAGCTAGAGAACGCATCATGAGCATTACGCCACCTTTGGAAGCAGCATAATTGACGTGACCCGCCCAGGGGATTAATTCATGTACCGAACTCATGCAGATGATTTTGCCGAGCGCTTTGGATACTTCTGGCCGCGGGCCTCTACGGGTAAATTCCCTTACGGCTTCTTGGGCACAAAGGAATTGTCCGGTCAAATTGACATCCAGTACAAATTGCCAATCGGCTAATGTCATGTCGACAAAAGGCGCGTCTTTTTGTAAGCCCGCATTGTTGACCAGAATGTCTACCGTCCCATAGGTTTCAATGGTTTGTTGAAACATTGCTTTCACCTGATCCTGCTTGCTGACATCGGCTTTGAAGGCAAGCGCATTTCCCCCAGCTTCCTTAATTATTGCTACCGCTTCGTCCGCTCCCTGGCTGTTGCCCACGTAATTGACCAAGACATTGGCGCCTTCCAGGCCAAAACCAATGGCGCAAGCCTTACCAATTCCTGAGCTGGCCCCGGTTACTATTGCCGTTTGCCCTTGTAATCTTGGCATCTTTTGTTGCATGGTTTTAGTTGTTAAAAGTTAGTTTTAGGCTATTAAGGAAATTACTTTCTTAGTTTTTCAATCAAATGATCGCCTACCCGAAGGGCTTGCGCCATGATCGTCAATGCCGGGTTCACGGCAGAACTCGAAGGGAAAAAACTGCCGTCCACCACATAAAGGTTGTTTACCTCGTGCGCTTGACAAAAGGTATTCAATGCCGATGTGGTGGGATCAGTCCCAAAACGGATGGTGCCACACTGGTGAGCTGTACCAGCAATGGGGATTTTTTTTCCTAGATAAAGATGGTTGGGAAGAATATGGGTTTCGCAACCGACGTGTTCCAGAATCCAAACCAATTTTTTGTAGAGTCGTTGGTGGGCTTCCAAGTTGTTTTCGGTATAATGCAGGTGTATTTTCCCGTCCTCATCCACCAAAACCCGATTATTGGGATCCGGTAAATCTTCGGAAGTCATCCAAAAATCAAGGGCATGTTTTGCGATGTAATCAAGCGCTAGACCGGGAGTAAACCCTGGCGCATCTTCCCTAAACATCAACTGATCGGATTTTCCGAGCATTTGAATATGACCCAATGGCAGCTCCGAATCTGTACTTCCGTGATAAAAATCATTCAATCCCAAGGTTTTACCAAAAACGGTTGGATTGGGTTTTTTAGAAATAGCCAGCAAAGCAGAGTTGTTGTGCGCCATGTAATGTCTACCTACTACATCTGATCCATTGGCCAATCCATTGGGGTGTTGCTCATTTTTCGAACGTAGCAACAAGGCTGCTGAATTAATGGCACCTGCGGCAACCACCACAATATTCGCAGTGAAAACTTGCTGCGCACCGTCTTTTTGTACAATTACCTCCTTGATTTCATTGCCCGTGGCGGTGGTTTCCAGTTTTTCAACAAAACATTCCGTCAACAAGGTTACATTGGGGTATTGCAAGGCTTTTTTGATGCCGATGACGTGGGCATCAGCTTTGGCCTCAGAAGGATCAGGAAAACCATCAAAGCGATCCAATACTATGGGAGCTTCGCCGGGTTTTTCATTCAATCGAACACCGATGGGCAGCGGAAAAGGACGAAGGCCAAGTTGCACCAAATCATGGTGCAATTCTTGAATTCTGGGTTCATGTGGAAGTGGGCCATGAGCATATGGCGCGCTGGCTTCGGGCTCGGTAGGATCGCTATTGCGCAATCCATGTACGTGGTAAAGCTGTTCTGCCGCGGTGTAGTAGGGTTCCAAATCAGCATATTCAATGGGCCAAGCTGGTGAAGTGCCTCCATAATGTTTTACTGCTCCAAAATCGGTAGCCCGCATCCGCAACAAAGCGGCGCCATAAAACTTGGTGTTCCCCCCTACAAAATAATGGATACCCGGACGAAAGGATTTACCGTTTTTGTCTACCCAGGTTTCCTCTGTGGTGTATTTTTGATCCAAAAAAACGGCTTGGGTACTCCAGTTGTCTTTTTCGCGGGGTACAAAGGTTCCACGTTCTAGGATTAAGATTTTTTTGCCAGTCGGAGCCAAATGTTGAGCCAAAGTAGCTCCACCTGCACCCGTTCCGATAATGATGACATCATAATGAATCATAGCCTATTTTTTATAGTGTTGATTGACAATTCAGAAACTAATATTGCTATTCAATAAATAACTTGCTGTTGAACCCACCCATTCCATCTAGTTCTCGATAAAGATTGGAAACATCAGCGATCCATTCATTGTTGTTCAGAATATATTTATAGCGATAAACTCCTGGAGAAAATAAAACTTCACACCGCTTCCAAGCGCCTTTGTGGGATGATTCTACCAATGGCAAGCCTTCTGGATTCCACTGTGTAAAATCTCCGGTAAGCGCGGCATGATGGGCTTCTCGGAACAGTTCAAATTCGATGGTCTTTGTGCGGTAGTTGATGAGCGGGGTGAAATCGGTAGCGATAGGAATTTCTACATTATCCAAAGAACACAAGGCACTTAAGGGATGTACCACCCCGTATCCCTGCCGATCAATGGGTGCATAGGGCAATTTTCGAGCAGTTTGGGTCAATACAGTCCTTACGCCCGAAGGACTTAATCCAGGATTGGCTTCCAGTAATTGTGCAACAATGCTGCTCACGATGGGCGCAGCAAAAGAAGTACCATCACCATGTAAATAATGCGGCGAGATCAATTTCCTAAGGGCAATCGCTTCTTCTAAAGCTTGTCGTATTTCCGAGGCATTCGCCGGTTTCGAAAGTGGATTCACGCCCAGCTCTCCTGCGACATTGGTATGTTTGGCTTTGAGATAAGCTTCATCGGTTGTATTCAATAATTCAAAAAGTAATTTCGCGTCCCGGTGAGTTTTGGTGAAAGGCAAAATGGGAACTGGGATCCAAATCGCAGGCGCAATCAAATCTGGTTTTTGAATCCCATCAATCGTTGTGCCAAAGGTGGAGTGGTATAAATTATGCATCAATGGATGCAGGCTATTGTGATCATCCAAACCACCCACGGTGATGGCATGAGGACTGTTGGCCGGGGCTTTGAGTAAAGCATTCTCCTCGTTTCCAGCAGCGGCCACCACTACGATTCCTTTTTCCACCGCTTGCTGAATGGCCTGGTCTACTTCGTTGGCGCGAAAGGAGGTTGACCAATCATCGGAAACCGATAGATTGATGATGCGAATCCCATATTGATCCTGGTTTTTGATGGCCCAAAGGATGGCTTTGCTGATGTTGCTGCCACTTATTTTACCCGATTCGTCGGCTACTTTTAGCAATACCAACTGAGCATCAGGTGCCAAACTTTTGTAATAACCAGCCGACAAACTTCCATCTCCAGCACCCGCTACCATGGTCATGGTACCATGCCAACTGTTGTCTTCGGGTTGAATGGTAAATCCTTGTTTTATCTCATTCCCGGAAAGATCCTCCATCGCCAAAACACGGTTGACCACATCTGGGTGGGGATAAAAACCACTGTCAATAAAACAAATGGTTACGCCTTTTCCGGTATAATCTGGATGAGCGCCGAGTCGCTTCGAAATGGGAAGGATGGTGTATTCTTGCTGATCTGTATAAGGATTGGGCTTCTTTGCAATCTCCCAATTTTCAATTTGAGCCTGATCAACGCACCGGGAACAAGCGCCCATTTGTTTTGTCCAACCGGGTAGTTCTAGATCCAAATTTTCCAAAATAAGAGCATCGATGGCACCTCCAAAATGATGCAAAAGAGCTGTTTGAGGTTGCTTGCAAATAGGGCACAAGACTTTTGTTTTAGGTGAATTGATCATGCCACAAAGATGGAGGGCTTTATGACTTGCAAATGTTTCCCAGAAAACAATTGCTGGGTATGACTTGTCGCATCGCGACAAATCAACGCAGTAAATGCGCTGCCAATCGGTAAGCTGGAAAGGACAGAAGAGGCAAAAAAAAGTTTTGATTTTTTCTTAAAAAAAACCTACTTTTCCTTATAGAACCATCTAAAATCGACTGATTTATTACGGACTACAAAAAAAGGAAAACATGACGGCACTTTCTGAGACTTGGTTCATTGAAGGCAACATCGACTTTGAATCCAAAAAGTACACCCTCCTCGCCTATCTTCAAAAAGTCAACAGTCTTTTTAGCGAGCATAAGTTGTATCCGCAACTTTCCGATATCATTTTTCACCACAACAACCTGCTCCAGTTTCAAACGAGCAAGAGTTTTTTGCAAAAACAATTTCCTAAACGCTTGACCGGCATTCAATTGCAGAAATTGGAGTTGCTGTACCAAGAAATGATCGAAGACGATGAATTGATGCAGGAATTGGAAGGGATAACTTTTTTTGCCGCCAAAAAAATTAAAACCGCCATCGACAATGGTGCTGAAATCTACGATTATGTCGAAGACAAATTGTCAATAAGTCCGGTCGGAATATTGCCGTTGGATACCAAGGAAGGCTACTTTTTTCTGAGCGGAGGCGATTCGCGATCCACCAGGGTATATTCGTATAGCCTGTTTTTGTTCAAAAAATACAACGACAAATACCGCTCCATCCGCTCCCAATTCATCGATGAATGGCAACGCAGTTTTACCTATACCTATGAAAACATCAAATTGGAGTTGCTCAAAAGATCTCCGGGTATGCCTACGCCGGCGGTGTACGCCATTGAGACGCCCCTGCCCTATCCCCTTGAAGAGACTTTGCTACCAGTAGCTAAACGCAGTCTGGTGCGGTATCTGAGCTTGGATCCGCCAAGTGCCTAAAAAAACATTTTGCTAATGCGGCTAATTTTTCATTTCTTGATTTGGTTTAAAAAGCCATCTCAATTGGTCATTCCTAATCAAACTTAAGCCATGGAAGAATTTATGCTGATGATGCGCCATGAAGATGGCAAAACCCAAGCTTCTCCCGAACAAATGCAGCAATGGATGCAACAAACGATGGACTGGATTGGAGGCATAGCGGCCAAAGGCCAATTTGTGGAGGGTACTGGATTGGCTTTTGAGGATGCCTGCGTGGTTTGGCCCAACAATGTAGTCCGCAAAGGCCCTTTTGGCGAGGTTAAAGAAACGCTGGGTGGGTTCATCATCGTCAGAGCGGAGTCCGTGGAAGAAGCTTGTGAATTTGCCAAAGGTTGCCCGGTGTTGCAGGGTGAGGGAAATAGCATGGAGGTGCGCAAAATTTCGCGGGGGAACAAAAAGTAATCAAAGTCAATTACGACCTACCCCTTCCGCAGCACCCACACATCCTGTCGCGAAGCCCCTACCCTTTCTTCGCCTGCTAAAAACGTCAAAACTGTACTGCCTTTTACCAGCTCCCGCACAAATACTGGCGGGTGAAAAGCGGAATAATTGCGGTGCCCCTCGGTCACCTTCCCCCATACCGCCAATTGACCAGCATCGTAGCACTTTAAGTCCCGGCCGCGTAGGCGCGCACGAAACAGGTCGCCATGGGTGGTAAATAAAATCACCCCTCCGGCACGGGTAACGCGCAACAACTCAGCCCACCAGGCGTGGTGCATGGCCTCTGATAAATGGGTGAAAATGGAAATGGCATATACCGCATCAAAAAAACCGTCGGCAAAGGGCAAGGGCGGTTCCAGTTGATTTTCAGAGAAATGGATCCCGGGCAGCTGCGCCCGATCCCACGCAATGCTTTGGGTATTGTAATCGGTTCCGTAAATGTCGCATGTTGGCCCCAACAACTCCTGCCAATGCCGAATCAAACGGCCAGGGCCGCAGCCCCATTCTAGTATTTTACCTTTACTCAAATCAATGTGGGGTTCGAGTAGGCTTTTGATCCAGGCGGTAGACACTTTTCCGCCTTCGTAATAGCGGCGGTAGTCGAGTCCAAAGGCTTCAAACATGAGATAATCGGGAGGTAGGGCTATTTCAGGATGTTGGAGGGAGAAATGAAGGTTGCGGCGGGAGTTGCGCCATTGTTCTACGCGGTACTGGAGGTGATGGACCCAAGGGAGTAGTCCGGTGCTGCGAAGCGATTGGGATAGGATATCTTTGATCATTTTTTGGATTGCTTTTTTTAGGATTGAGATTTTGATCGCTATTCGCGATTTTTTTTTGAACCCGGATTTAACGGATTAGACACGGATTTTAATTGAGTAATGTTATCAAAAAATCCATCTCTAATCCATTCTATGCGTGGTCCCATCTACCATCGCGGAACGCGATCCAAAAAATCAACCAACCACAGCCTCAAAAGTCCCCACGTGTTCATAATCCCGAAAATCAACCGCAGTGACCCCGGAGATCCCTTGCTCCACCATGTACACCCCATAAATCGTATCCACCGCCGCCATGGTGAGCTTGTTGTGCGTCACGATGATGAATTGCGA
>JBBRGN010000069.1:0-18142 GCA_038240665.1 Chitinophagales bacterium
ATTGAAACCTTCATCGGTATTTTTTTTGTATATGATGTTGATGATCCCGGCATTGCCGTTGGCGTCGTATTTAGCAGATGGATTATTGATGATTTCAATCTTTTCAATTGCTGAAGCAGGGATGTTGTCGAGGCTGGTTTGGTTGCCAAACCCCGTGAGGGCAGTCTGTTTGCCATCGATGAGTACGGCTACGCGATCATTCCCGCGGAGCAATACTTTGCCTTCTTGAACCGACACGCCAGGTAAATTTTGCATGGCTTGCAGTACTGAACCACCGCTTTGGCTGATGTTGTCTTGGATATTGAAAGTTTTTTTATCCATTTTGGCGCCAACTTCGTCCTGTTTGCCGCTTACCAATACTTCATTAAGCGTGGTGGAACTTTCGCCCAATTCGATGTGCGCCAGATCCAAAAATGCGGTCAAGCTACCCACATAGAGCGCTTGCCGATGCGCCATAAAACCGATGATGGTGACCTCTAGGTAATAATTTCCAGGTTTGACGCCAGTGAGGGCAAAACGCCCTTCTTCGTTGGTGACGGTGGCGGTAGCAAAGCTGCTATCCTTCTCGTTTTTCAAGACCACGTTTACATAGGCCAGGCCGTTTTTATTGGCTTTTTCCAGCACCCTACCCGAAACAGTTACACTGCTTACTTGGGCAAAAAGGAAGAAAGGAGCAAAAAGAAACACCATTGAAAAAGTGAAACCGATTACGCGCATGACAGCGAATTTTATGATTTTTA
Organism: Chitinophagales bacterium; assembly: GCA_038240665.1. Lineage (GTDB taxonomy): Bacteria > Bacteroidota > Bacteroidia > Chitinophagales > Saprospiraceae > Haliscomenobacter. The sequence continues at coordinate 741 of JBBRGN010000069.1, forward strand.
GAAAAGTAGTTGATTGGAAGGTGTTGAATCTAAAATGGAAAAGTCTAAAATTTTTCAAGCACCTGCAAGGTAAGTAGCAGACTTGATTCCTTTTACTGGGTACAAGGTAATTTTTGGAAAAACTCTACGGTTCAGGTTAAAAGATCCACCAATGGGGTAATAACCCTGCCTACCCCAAAATTTTAGAAAAAGTAAAGTCGGCAATATATACTTTCACCTAGTTTACGCTATTACTTAAGGTTTGAATACCAATATGAACATCATCATCCGCCACTTCCTTGCCCATGCTCGTGTATTTGCCATCTCGTTCATGGCTTCGCTGGGAGGTTATTTGTTTGGCTTTCACTTTGGCGTAATCACCGCAATGTTGCCTTTTCTGCGTACAGCATTCGCACTAAATCAGTTACAAGAAGGTTTCTTGACCGGATCGTTGGCTTTGGGCTGTATTTTGGGCTGTTTGTGGAGCGGAAAAATAAGCGATGAAAAAGGTCGGAAACCTACTTTAGGCATAACTGCTGTATTTTTCACGGTATCCGCTTTGGGAATGGCCATGGCCCCAAACCTCCTGGTACTGCTAGCGTTCCGTTTCAGCGCCGGTATTGGCGTAGGCATGGCCTCCATCATTTGTCCATTGTACTTAGCCGAAATCTCACCCGCAGCCATTCGGGGGCGCATGGTAGCCATTTACCAATTGATGATTGTGCTCGGTATATTTGGCACCAATCTCAGCAATTACATGCTGGCAACTCAAGGGGAGGATGCTTGGCGATGGATGGTAGGCTTGGGCGTATTACCGGCTTTGTTGCTGTTGGTTGGTTTTAACCGCATTCCAGAAAGTCCCCGTTGGCTGCTCCTCAATCTCAAAACGGCTGAAGCTGATAAAGTGCTCCATTTTATTGGTGATAAGAATCTTCGGCGCGAAGCACATGAAGCCGGAATGGAGCTCCATTCAGAACGGGCAAGTATTCGCGAGATTTTTTCACCCTCTTTGTGCCCAGTAGTGATGCGGGGGATCATGCTGGCTGTTTTTCAACAATTTTGTGGCATCAATATAGTTTTCAATTACACTTCAACCATTTTTGCTTCGGTAGGGGCAAACCTGGATCGACAGTTGCTAGAAACAGTGCTGATTAGCCTAGTCAATATTGTATTTACGCTGGTTGCCATGTGGCAAGTGGATCGATTGGGACGAAAACCCTTGATGTTGATTGGGGCTTTAGGACTGGCTATTGACTATGTTGTATTGTCAATTTTATTACACCATCATGCTCATCCTAATTGGATTTCGCTTTTGGTCATTATTGCCATTGCTTTGTATGCTTCCTCCTTAGCACCGGTGACATGGATATTGATTGCCGAAATTTTTCCCAATCAAATACGTGGACGAGCCTCTTCTATTGCAGTTATGTCGCTTTGGTTGGCCTATTTTGTTTTGGTTCTTACCTTTCCCATTTTAAGTAAAGTGATCGGGATTACTGGCTCCTTCTATTTGTATGCTGGGATATGTTTGTTGGGGTTGGTATTTATCCAAAAACAAGTAAAGGAGACGAAGGGGAAGACCCTCGAAGAAATAGAACATCAACAATTGCAATAAATCGATTCCTTTTACTGACTGCGTTTTTCGCGGTAATTATTGGGCGATACACCCATAACATTGGTAAACAACCGCGAAAAGTAGTAGGGATCCTCGACGCCAAGTTTAAAAGCAATCTCTTTGATTTGAAGATTAGTAAACAAAAGATACTGACATGCTTTTTGGATTTTCAGTTGATTGAAGTATTCCATGGGGGCATAGCCCGTTTTTTTCTTAAACAAAAAAGAAAAATGTGAGCTTGATAAATTAACAAAATTGGCTATTTGTTCTAAACGGAGCGGTTTGTTCATGTTGTTTTGCATATAATCAATCACCAGATCAATATTATCTTTTACCTGCCCCTCTTCTACTGGTTCGAATTTATGATTGTAGATGAACGTAGTCAAAAAATGCGACAAACACATATTGGCGTAGATCAAGTTGTCGTTACTATATCCGCGTTCCAGCTGGCGGTAAATTTCATTAAACAGGTCAATGGATTTCTCCATAAAACGGATGCTCCCTTTAAAGCCATTGATGTTCTTCATCAACTGATCCACCACGGCATCAGCACTAGAACCTTTAAAATGAACCCAATAAATCGTCCAGGGATTCTGGAGATCAGCTGAATAAACATGTGGGGTGTTTCTAGGGATAATAAAAAAGTCGCCAGAAAGAATTTGAAAAGTCGCTGTTCCGAGCGTTAAGTCGCCAGCTCCTCTATCGCAATAGACCAAAATATGCTGTGCTGCTCCTTGAGGGCGTTCGCGATGATGGTACACCGCCTTAGGGTAATATCCAATATCCGTTACAAATAAATTGTGAATGATGTTGCTTTTCTCACATTGATTCGCCAGGATGCTTCGCGGTATGATAACAGCCTTTTGCCCATCAAATCCTTCCTTTTTTTTTAACTGCACCATATGAAACGATTTGACATCATAAAAAAATCCATCTATTCACTCAAATCATCCATCTTCCATCTGGCAAAAGAGACGTAAATTAGCTCTTAACAAAAAAAATAGATGGATGTTAACCATTTCCTTACGTTTACCGTAGTTTATTCTGAAATCTACCGTTAAAAGCTGAAAAATGCTATTTATTTTACCTTTTTTTTCTCACTCTCTGAAAACAGAATTAAAATTTATTTTTTTTGAAAAAAAATATAAAAATCACATAAATTTGTGCTTTTTCTAATATTTTATTCTAAATTTTAATAGAGGTATTTTTTTATCTACAAACCAAACTAGCTTATGAAACAAACAATCCTTTCCCTACTCTGCCTGGTATTTTGTCTATTTGGCAATCACCTAAAAGCCCAAACCATTACCGGGCGCATTACCGAAAAAGGTCAACCCTTGGTTGGCGTAACCGTACTTGTGGTGGGTACCTCGAATGGTACCTCTAGTGATGCACTCGGAGCTTATTCCATAAAGGCTTCTCGAGGTGATTCTTTGCAATTTAGCTACACGGGCTACCAGCGTCAGACCATTGCAGTAGGCTCACTTACCGTAATTGATGTCAGCCTAGATATATCTGGCGAAAACCTCAATGAAGTCATTGTTATTGGTTATGGTTCGGTACGTAAATCTGATCTTACCGCAGCTGTTTCATCCGTAAAAGGCGACGATATTCGGGCATTTCCAACCGCCAGTGTTGATCAAGCGCTGACCGCTCGAGCATCTGGTATCAATGTCACTCAAGCTTCTGGAGCGCCAGGCGGCGGGGTAACGGTACGTATACGGGGATCTAATTCCATTCAAGCAGGTTCTGAACCCTTGTATGTAGTAGACGGTATCCCCATTTATTCCAACAACGATGCTTTTTCTACAGGAGGTAACCGTCAAGCATCAAATGCTTTGGCCTCGATTAACCCCAGCGATATTGAATCTGTTGAAATCCTTAAGGATGCTTCTGGTACAGCCATTTATGGATCTCGTGGTGCCAACGGAGTAGTGTTGATTACCACCAAACGTGGTAAATCTGGCTCAACACAAATCAACTATGAAGGCAGCAACAGTTTCCAAACCGTGGCCAAATCCATCGAACTGATGAATGCCACCGAGTATGCGCAATACCAAAACCTCCGGGCTGGATCACGTGGACAAGCTAATCCTTACACTAATCCTGCTCAGTTTGGCGATGGCATCAACTGGCTCAAGCAAACCACTCAGACTGGTACAATTGCCAACCATCAATTGTCTTTTTCTGGTGGTACGGATCGGATTACTTTCAATATAAGCGGCAACTACTACAACAACCAGGGGATCATCAAAAACACTGGATTTGAACGAGGAAGCATCCGCATCAACCTTGATGCTAAGTTCTTAAAAGACCGTCTACGGTTAGGGACCAGTACTTTAATAGCACATACAACAACCAAAGCCATCCCAACCGACCGTGGCGGTCCTGGCGGTGCCATCATTACCATCTTAGGACAATCACCCATTGGAGCAGGTGCTCAATACAATAGCCCTTACAATGCAGATGGATCTTATTATTTACAATCTTATGATGGCCGTTTCTTGACCAACCCATTGGCTGAGGTTCAGGAGATTATTGACAAAGACCGTGGTAATCGGATTTTGACCAACAACTACATTTCTTTGGAGATCATCAAAGGACTTACTTTACGGAGTTCAGCTGGTTTTGACATCTATACCAACAACCGTGAGACCTACTACAATGCTGCTACCCGTTTAGGTCGCGAAAGAAATCGTTCTTATGAATTGGGAAACCGTAATGTAATCAACTTCCTGAATGAGAACACGTTGAACTACAGTAAAAAAATTGGTCAAGGTAACTTAACTGCTTTAGCTGGTTACACCTATCAAACGGATATTAACCGTTTTTTCGGTACCTCTACCAATGGTTTCTCTTTCGACGATTACAAGATCAACCGCATCCAGAACGGGGTGACATTGCTTCAACCTTTCTCCTCTCGCACCGAATGGACGCTTAAGTCTTTTATCGGCCGTTTGAACTATTCCTTCCAGGATAAGTACTTGCTTACGTTAAACTTCCGCCGTGATGGTTCCAGCCGTTTCGGAACAAAAAACAAATGGGCTAATTTCCCATCGGTTGCAGCAGCTTGGCGGGTGATTAATGAAGGTTTCATGAAAAACAATGGCATCTTCTCTGATCTCAAAGTACGCGGATCTTGGGGTATTACGGGTAACTCCGAAATCCCAATCGGTAATTCGCTGTCAGAATTATCAGGTAACCGCAACTACTTGTTGAATGACGAAATCGTAGCGGGTGTTGCCGAAGGTCGGGTAGCGAATCCTAATTTGAAGTGGGAAACCACCCAAATGCTAGACTTTGGTATTGATTTTGGCATACTCAATAATAAAATTACGGTAACGGCTGACTGGTTCCGCAACCAAACTTCAGATTTGCTATTGTTTGTAGCGTTACCGACTTCTTCAGGATTTACCAGCGCGCTCAAAAACTCTGGAGAATTGACCAATACTGGCGTTGAACTTTCTACCAACATTGCTGCCATCCGCTCGGGTAAAACTTCTTTGAATTTCAACCTGAATGCGTCTTGGTTGCAAAACAAAGTGGTATCCCTTGCCGGCACACCGCCTTTCTACTCTTACACTGGATCTCACCTCGGGCCTGAAGGTTCCTACGTAGCAGAAGGTTATCCATTGGGAGGCTGGTATGGTTACAAGGCGATTGGCATTTGGCAGTCGGCTGAACAGATCAAATCGAATCCTAGCTTGGCTGGAATCGACAAACCTGGCTATGTACGTTACCAGGACGTAAACGGAGACGGCATAATTGACTTGAGTGACCGCACCTATTTGGGGCATCCTAACCCGACCTTCATCTGGGGAGCTACTACTGAATTCCGTTGGAAGAACTTAGACATTACGGTTTTCTTCCGCGGTTCTCATGGACAAAAAATCCGCAATCAGCAAGCGTCTGAACACGCGGATGGTGTAGGAAACTACAATCAATACAAGGTGGTTGCTACCGATTCTTGGTCGCCAACCAATGTGAATGGTACGCGCCCGATCGTTGATGCTACGCGTGAATTCCCTTCGTTTTTCCGTCGTTCTTCTTTCTTTATTGAAAATGGATCGTTTGTACGGTTACAGAATGTAGCGGTTGGGTATAACATTACTACCATCAAAGGAATCCGCAATTTGCGCGTATACGCAAGCGGTCAGAACCTGGCGTTATTTACAAAGTATTCAGGTTGGGATCCTGAAGTAAGCAACGGTGGCCAAAGCCCGCTCAACCGTGGCGACGACTATGATGCTTACCCGCGTCCACGTACAGTTACTATTGGAGTTCAAGTTGGTTTTTAATATCTACTACTTTAATTGTTAAAAATGTTTTATGACATGAAGAATCTATTTAAAAAATCATTGCTTATTCTCGGTATCATCAGTGCCATTCTCTTAAGCTGTAATACGCTAGTAGAAAAAACTGATTTCGCAAGCCCTGATACTTTTTACAAATCGGAGGCCGACATGAATGCTGCCATCAACGGCGCTTATACTCCCTTCAACAAGGAGTGGTTCAATGTTGCTTATAACCGTTGTGTAATTGATTGCGCATTGGGCGTACAAACGGGTTATGAAAAAGGACCTCAATACTATCGTACTGGTGGTTATGTAGCCAGCGATGAGTACATCACTACTTTTTGGGCACAATTGTATGACGGCGTCAACCGTGCTAATGTGGTTTTGGAAGCGCTTAGCAAAATTGATGCTAAAGCAATTAGTGCTGATCGTAAAAAAACAATTAGCGGTGAAGCGCACCTCCTTCGCGCCATGTACTATTACCACTTGTTCATTTATTTTGAAAACATTCCTGTACCTACTTCGCCTACCCGCGAATTGGGCAACTTTAACGGAAATGATGGTGGCAAGCAAAAGGTATTGGAATTGATGGTAGCAGACTTGACGGCTGCTGAATCAGAACTACCAGCTGCTTGGACGGGTGCTGATACTGGAAGAGCTGGCAAATGGGCAGCTAAAACCCTCTTGGCTAAAGTTTATCTCGAGCGCGGAGACTGGCAAAAAGCTGCCGATAAAGCGAATGAAGTCATTACGCAAAGCGGACTACAATTGTTTGATGATTTTGCCAAGGTTTTTGACATCAAAACCAAAAACCAAGGCGAGCGCTTGTTTGAAGTTCAGTGCAATCAGTTTAAGTCGCCTTATGTTAACTTCAACAACATGCATGCCCACTTTACACCAACCGACTGGGACGGCGGCAACCCTAATACTTTGGAAGCTGGAGACGGTGTTACTGCTGCTGGCTGGGGTGATGCCTGGATCATAGCAGACAATAAATTCCGCTCTGATATGTTCCCTCCTGCCAGCAACGATAAACGCGTAAAGGTTACTTTTATGGATCAATACCGTTCTAAAAATGCCAATGGCGATGTCGTAAAATACAACCCAAATGCTGCTTCTGCTTTTGTTGCTCCTAACAGCACGGTAAGAGAATTCAAAAATGCTATCCTGCAAAAATGGATTGAATACAAAATCGGCGGATGGCAAAACACGCAGAAGAACTATGGCCTGTTGCGTTTGTCTGATGCTTATTTGGCACATGCTGAAGCTGTAGCTCGCGGGGCTAGTGGCAATGGTTTGAATAGCCTCAATGAAGTACGAACCAAACATGGCGGTTTGCCTGCACTTGCTGCTTTGACCACTGATGCTGTGTTCACCGAGTGGTTGCGTGAATTCACTGGCGAAGGGTGGGCATTTCCTATCGCTCGTCGTTTTGGAAAAACCGCAGAATTGATTTCAAAATATGCTGGACGCCAAGTAGACAATGCCAAATTTCGTGTATTGCCTATTCCGCTTGTTGAAGTTCAGGCAAATTCTGGAGTAAAGCAAAATACTGGATGGTAAGCTGATTTAAGTATTAAAATTTTATATTACATTATCTAGAATTTGAATATGGGCGCTCTTCGGGGCGCCCAATTTTCTTTGGGTAACTCCCCAAAATATTAATATTAACTTGTAGCGTTTTTTCAGGCACAGTCTTACTTTTTAATGAAGCTTATTGTATTTTTTTGATCACCTATTGATCTTCACTTTAATTATCCCTCATTTTTTAACGCTTCAACCATCCTAATCGCTTTGAAAAACCAGTTACTATTTTCCAGTTTGTTAGCACTCTTTCTACTTTGTTTTGCTTGCGAGTCTCCCCAGTATCAATTTAGGGAACACGCTGCAAACCTTGCCGGTATTAATTTCCAAAACACCATCACTGAAAATGAACAGTACAACATGGTGAACTACCCTTATGTGTACAATGGCGGAGGGGTAGGTATTGCTGATCTGGACGGAGATGGCCTGCCAGAAATTTTCTTTACCGGGAATCAACAAGCATCTCGATTGTATAAAAATCTAGGGAACTGGAAATTTAAAGACATCACTTCATCCGCAGGAATTGAGCTGGATGGCTGGTGTACTGGCGTAACCTTTGCCGATGTCAACGCTGATGGGCTACTGGATATATATGTTTGTAGATCTGGTAATGTAGCGCCCGAACAACGCAGTAACCGTTGTTTTTTGAACCAAGGAAATCTCCAGTTTCAAGAGGCTGCTGCCGAATTAGGTATCGACGATAAAGGCTGGAGCACCCAATCTGCTTTTTTTGATTACGACCGTGATGGAGATCTTGATTTATATGTGCTCAATCATACCAATGACGACCGCTATCCCAACCGTATCAAATCCAATCGAAAACGCAATTCCCAATCTTCTGCTTCTGATAAATTATACCGTAACGACAACGGCCACTTCTCCGACGTCAGCGCCGTAGCTGGAATTGGTGACGATGGCTGGGGTCTGGGACTCGGTTTGGGGGATTTCAATCAAGACGGCTATATTGACCTCTACGTTAGCAATGATTTTTTGGCCAATGACATCCTCTACCTTAACCAGCGCAATGGAACATTTAAAGACTACGCTGCTGCTGCGCTGGGGCACACCAGCCATTTTTCGATGGGCAATGATGTAGCTGATTTTGACAACGACGGCCTTACTGATTTCTTTGTAGCGGACATGATGCCTTCCACCAATGTTCAACGCAAAAAAATGGCCGGCGTATTGTCTCCTCAAGCTTACGCTATGGTATTGGCCAATGGATACACACCGCAATACATGCGCAATACCCTTCAAAAAAATCTGGGAATTTATCCAGACTCTAACTCAAAATCAATTCCTCTGTTCACGGAAATAGGTCAATTGGCGGGCGTCAATGCAACCGATTGGAGCTGGAACCCACTGTTTTGCGATCTTGATGGCGATGGTTGGAAAGACCTATTCATTACCAATGGTTATAGACATGACATCATTGATATGGATTTTATTCTACAAAACAATGAATTGGGCAAGGCCATATCTTTGCAGGCTGCCGATCAGCAGATCAAGCAAAAAGCCCGCCTACAGCCCGGCTATACTACTGTTAATCAGTTTTTTAAAAATAATGGCAATCTCCGTTTTTCGAATCAAACCCACAATTGGATTTCTGCCCAGTCCAATTTTTCTAATGGCGCTGCCTACGGGGATTTGGACAACGACGGAGATCCGGATTTAGTGGTCAACAATATGGACGCCCTTCCTAGTTTATACGAAAACAAAACCCGCGATGCCCGTTGGCTAAAAATTACTTTACAAGATCAAGCACCAAACACCCTGGCTTTTGGGGCTTCTGTTCAAGTTTTTTTACCCGGACAGCCCGTTCAACAGCAACAAGTATTTAGTACGCGTGGGTTTCAAAGCGCCAGTTCAACCGAGCTTATGTTTGGTTTGGGAAAAAATGATCATGTCGACTCTTTATGGATTACCTGGCCGAATGGACAAAAACAAAGGGTATTGCCTCCAGATAAGCCCAGAACACTAAACATCCGACACCGGGGCAACGATACGCCTCTGGTAGCCACAAAAACAACTTCCATCTTCTCGGTGTCTACCCTAGCTACCAGCTGGCGCCACCAAGAATCCCCTTTTATCGATTTCAATTACGAGCCGCTTTTACTACACACTTTTTCCAATGAAGGACCCCCAATCTGCCAGGGCGACCTCAACAACGACGGACTTATTGACGTTTTTGTAGGTGGTGCTGCTGGTCAAAGTGGTTGTTTTTTAATCCAACAAAAAAATGGAAAGTTTACCACGCTGCTGTTGCAAAAAGGCGATATGCCCGAAGAAGACAGTGCTTGCACCTTTTTCGATGCCGATGGCGATGGTGACCTGGATCTTTATCTAGCCAGCGGGAGCGATGAATATCCGCCCAATGATCCGGCTTATCAGGATCGCCTTTACCTCAATCAAGGTAACAATCGTTGGGAGCTTACCAATAACCGGCTGCCGCTATCTTTTTCACCCAGTTCAACCGTTACTGCTGCGGATTTTGACCAAGATGGTGATCAAGATCTTTTTGTAGGTGGCAGGCGAAACATTGCGCACTACGGAGTAGCCGGGAATAGCCAGCTCCTGGTCAATGATGGTCGCGGTTTTTTTAGTGACGCTACGAATCAGCTAGCACCTGGGTTGAAAAATTGTGGTATGGTCACCGCTGCAAAATGGGTAGACCTAGATGGCAATGATAAATTGGATCTAATTGTCGCTGGCGAGTTGATGCCGATTAGCATTTGGTACAACTTTGGTCTTTTTGAAAAAAAAGTGATCAAACAGACCGAAGGCTTTTGGAATTCACTTGACTTTGGCGATCTGGATCAAGATGGCGATCTGGATCTAGTTACTGGGAACTTAGGAACAAACCATAAATTCAACATCAGTCCTAAATCACCGCTTCAGTTATATGGTGCTGATTTTGATGGCAATGGCTATTACGAAGCACTCATCACTTACTACATAAATGGCCAACAAACACCTATTCACAGCCGCGAAGATATCAACCGACAGATTCCTCCTTTGCGAAAAAAGTTTAGCACTTACCAAGCTTACGCAAATGCTCCGTGGTCGCAGATCATCACCCCCAAACAACTTAAAACAGCCCTAACCCAAAAAGCGGTATGTACGCAATCGGCTTGGTTTGAAAATCAGGGCAAAGGAAAAATGAGCTTTCATGCTCTACCCTTACCTGCTCAGACTGCACCCATCAACAGCCTGGTGATTGACGATATTGATGCCGACGGAAGATTGGATCTACTGTGCGTAGGCAATCAGCACGGATGGGAAGTGAGCAGTGGAAAAATGGATGCCGGGATAGGTTGGGTAATTCACAATTTGGGCAAAGGAAAATTTGCAGTCGTTCCTCCAGCTCAAAGCGGCTTTTGGATACCCGGCGAAAGCAGAAATATTTGTAAAATTAAACAAAACCCCGCGACCTACTTGATCGCACGAAACAACGAACAACTACTTCTCGTAGAAAAAAAATGATTTAAGAATCCTTAGTTATCTTTAAATTGCGGTGCTTAACTCAAACATGGAAACATCTACCTACACCGTTTTGCTTACCCAGCAATTCCGCCAACGCTTTGGGGAAGATCCGGCCATCATCGTCCGTGCTCCGGGGCGCATCAACCTCATTGGCGAACATACCGATTACAATGAAGGCTTTGTTTTACCTGCTGCTATTGACAAAGCGGTATATTTTGCCCTATCGCCACGTACCGATTTAGCTTTACATTGGTATGCCTCCGATATCGATCAGACTTATTCAAGTAGCCTTGAGCATTTGGATCATTCGGATTTGGGTTGGCCCAACTATCTACTCGGGGTGATCAGTGAATTGCTACAAGATGGACATCAACTACAGGGGACTAATGTTGTCTTTGGCGGCAATATTCCAGCTGGTTCGGGTTTATCATCCTCGGCGGCGATCGAAAACGGCATGTCATTTGCCTTAAATACCCTTTTTAATTTAAATATAGCACGCCTAGAGTTGGTCAAATTGGCCCAACGTGCTGAAAACAATTTTGTCGGCATGCAATGCGGCATTATGGACATGTTTGCTTCCATGATGGGACGTGAGGGTCAAGCCCTACAAATTGATTGTCGAAGTTTGGATTTTCACTATTACCCCTTTGACGCACCAGATTATCGACTAGTCCTCTGCAACAGTGGCGTAAAACATGCGCTGGTGGATTCTGAATACAACACCCGTCGGAAAGAAGCCGAACAGGGGGTAAGCTTACTCAAAGAGGTTTATCCAACTATTCACAGTTTACGCGACGTAACGCCGCCCATGCTTTTTGACGAACAGGAGCGTTTGCCGGAGCTGATTTACCGCCGTTGCAAACACGTTGTGGAAGAGAATCAACGGGTACTCCAAGCTTGTACCGCTTTAGAAAATCATGATTTTGTCGCTTTTGGCGATTTGTTGTATCAATCGCATCAAGGCTTACAATACGAATATGAGGTCAGTTGTACCGAAATGGATTACTTGGTCGATTTTACCAGAAATGAGGAAGCCGTTTTGGGCGCCCGCATGATGGGAGGTGGTTTTGGTGGCTGTACCCTCAACTTGGTTCACCACGCCGGAGTGGATGATTTTTTGCAAAAAATAAGCGCTAGTTACTACGCTACTTTTGGTATCGCCTTAGCAACGCATATCGTAGCGCTGACCAATGGCGTAGAAACGTTGGTACAAGAACAAATTAAAAAAGCAGCGGTATAAAGTCTTGACATGAACGCACTCTTCAACGATTACCCCCATCGCCGTTGGAATCCGCTCACCGAAAGCTGGGTGCTGGTAAGTCCGCATCGCGCCAATCGCCCTTGGCAAGGTCAGCTGGAAAAAAACACCGAAGCCATCCTTCCTACTTATGATCCTACTTGTTACCTCTGTCCGGGCAACACCCGTGCCAACGGTGAAGTAACCCCAGACTATACCGATGTTTTTGTATTTGACAATGACTTTGCTGCAATTTTGCCAGACAATCCGCTTGAAGGCTTCCAAGAAGCTCAACTTTTTCGGGCTGAGCCGGAAAGAGGTTGGTGTCGAGTGATCTGTTTCTCGCCGCGTCACGATTTAACGGTACCAGAGATGGAGCAAGGCGCGATCCGCAAAGTAGTAGATCTATGGCGGCAAGCTTATTTGGAAATGGGGCAACTTCCTCACATCAATCACGTACAAATCTTTGAAAACAAGGGCGCCATACAGGGCTGCTCTAACCCGCATCCTCATGGACAAATTTGGGCACAAGAGCATGTACCCGACGAACCGCTGGCCAAACAAGAGGCGCAGGAAAAATATTTCGCCCAGCATGGCCATACCTTATTGTTTGATTACATCGCCGAAGAAATCAAAAAAGGAGAACGCATACTTTTTGACAATGGGCATTTTGTAGGTTTGGTTCCCTTTTGGGCGGTATGGCCGTTTGAAGCCATGATTATACCCAAACGCGCCATGCCCAGTATTGCAGCATTGACGGAAGCAGAGTGCGATGCTTTTGCCGATGCGTATCGACAACTGACAGTGCGTTACGACAATCTTTTTGAAACTTCTTTTCCTTATTCTGCGGGTATTCATCAAGCACCCACGGATGGAAAAGCGCACCCAGAATGGCATTGGCACATGGCGTTTTATCCGCCATTGTTGCGCTCGGCGACGGTAAAAAAGTTTATGGTAGGGTATGAAATGCTGGCCGAGCCACAGCGCGATATCACTGCGGAAAGAGCAGCTTTCATTTTAAAAACATTACCTTCGAATCACTATAAGGAGTGGTTCAACAATAAATCATCACCTTTATTAGACTCATAAAGCATTAGATCGCACAACAATATAATCCAAACGTTATGAATATTTTAGTTACCGGCGGCGCCGGATTTATTGGTTCACATACCGTAGTAGCACTTGCCGAGGCTGGTTTTAATCCAGTGATCATCGACGATTTTTCAAATTCCCAACCCCGCGCATTGGAAGGATTAAAAGCCATTACCAAAAAAAATCTCCATTGCTACCGCCAGGATTGCATGGATTTAGCAAAAGTTAAAAATATCATTGAGCGGGAACAAATTACCGGAGTAATCCATTTTGCAGCTTACAAAGCGGTAGGAGAATCCATGGTAGAACCGCTGAAATACTATAACAACAACGTTGGTTCTTTGGTCAACTTGCTCAAAGCCATGCAAGCAACCAATGTTCAAAACATCATTTTTTCCTCTTCAGCTACCATTTACGGTCAACCTGATGAGTTGCCTGTACACGAAACCAGTCCAGTTAAACCCGCCATGTCCGTTTATGGCAACACCAAACAGATTGGCGAGGAAATTCTGAACGATTTGTATCAAGCCAAAAAACCGGTACGCTCCATCGCTTTGCGGTATTTCAATCCCATAGGCGCACATCCATCAGCCTTGATAGGAGAATTGCCCCTGGGCACACCCAATAATTTGGTGCCTTTCATTACCCAGACCGCAGCAGGGTTAAGGGAATCATTGACCGTTTTTGGTAATGACTACCCTACTTCTGATGGCACCTGTATCCGGGATTATATCCACGTGATGGATGTGGCCGAAGCGCACGTAATTGCCATGCAACGGCTGTTGAGCATGGAAGCATCTACCTACTACGACATGTTCAATTTAGGAACTGGTCAAGGAAACTCCGTTTTAGAGGTCATCAACACCTTTGAAGCCGTAAGCGGCAAAAAACTCAATTACCAATTCGGCCCTCGTCGGGCGGGCGATGTTACCTCGGTATACGCCGAGCCTAGAAAGGCATTAGAAGAAATGGGTTGGGCAACCAAACGGGATTTGCGCCAAAGTTTAGAAGATGCTTGGCGCTGGCAGGAGTCTTTGGCGGATGTTCCTAATGCCAAAACGACCGTTTAAGTTTACGACCTTATTCCACGAACGCAATGATTTTGTAATCTGAAAAAAATACGCTATGTAATATTCCAATGACGAATGTTTGCAGTCATCAAAAGACCAGGCTTACATTCGTCATTGTAAATCCCCATCTCTGTTTTGTATATTTGAATGTGCTTAAGCCTTTTTTAAGCTTTACAAACATCAATTATGCTGACCAAAAAACAAAGACTGGTTCTACAAAACGAAATTGACGCTGCCTTTCTTTATCAATCCTTGGCAAAAATCGAATTGGAACCTGCTGTAGCCAGCGTTTACGAACAGATGGGTGCCATTGAACAATCCCACGTAAACGAGGCGATTGCGCACATGGGTATTGGCGCAGAAGGCCATCTGCCCCCTTCTCGTCGTGCTAGAATATTGGCTTGGTTGGCCAAGCGATTTGGCCCACAAATGGTGTTGCCCATTCTCAAGGACACCGAAAAAGGCATTTCTAAATCGGTCATCATCAATAAAAAAAAGCAAGGCGTTTCTTTAAGTGGCAATGAATTTGCGCATTCTCAAATTTTAGGCAATATCCAAAAGCTTACAACCGTCGGTATGGAAGGCAGCAGGATTGCTAAAATGGAGGGTCGCCACCGTGCTATTGGAGGCAATGCTTTGCGGGCAGCAGTATTGGGTGCCAACGATGGCTTAGTTTCCAACCTGAGTTTGATCATGGGCGTGGCGGGCGCCAATGCCAACAACCATTCCATTTTGGTTGCTGGATTTGCCGGTTTGCTGGCAGGCGCTATATCAATGTCCTTAGGAGAATGGCTATCCGTGCAAAGTTCACGCGAGCTGTTTCAACGCCAAATCGATATTGAAACCGAAGAATTGGAAATCAGCCCTGAACAAGAGGCTATTGAGCTCTCCTTGATCTACCAAACCAAAGGATTAAGCCAAGAGCAAGCTGATGAATTGGCCAAACAGATCATCTCCAACCCGCAAACAGCGATCGAAACCTTGGCACGGGAAGAATTGGGTGTCGATCCAGAAGAATTGGGCGGTTCTCCCTGGGTAGCAGCTGGCGCTTCTTTCGTATTGTTTGTCATTGGAGCCATCATTCCGTTGTTTCCTTTTTTCACCCTAAGCGGAGAATGCGCCATTCTAACCAGTATTGGCGTCAGCACACTGGGGTTGTTTGGTATAGGGGCAGCCATTACTTTGATCACCGGAAGAAGCGTTTGGTTTTCAGGAGCAAGACAAGTATTGTTTGGTTGGGCTGCCGCTGCTGTTACGTTTGGAATTGGCCGTTTGGTAGGCGTATCAATTGGCTAACAATAACAAACTTGGATGGGGCTGTCAACTTCAACTCCATCCAAAATCAAAGCCAATTCAAGTGAAAAAAGGTGGTTGCTGCGTTTGCGCCAGATGACTTTACCAGTTTCAGCACTCAATTTAAATATTTGCTGACAATAGCCAACAAAAACCAGGTTGTGAAAACGCAAAACTATTGTAGGCTCATTTTGTGGCGGATCGATGATGAATTTTTTAATGGCAGTTCGCCATTTTTGCGCCTTTGATTCTGCGCCAAGCGCAACAACAATGCCTTCGTTTCCGATAAATAAATAGTGTTCCATGGTGTTGTGGGTTCAGTGGTTTTCTCATAGTGGGCTCTTTTAAGGAAGAGCACCTTTAACCAACCCATAACGCCGTTGAAATCTTAAAAAGTTCCTGAGGATCAGAGATTTAAATTTTAAGCATGTAATATTTTATTTGTTTGGCAATCGAAATACCATCACCACTATAAGCCCCAAGCCAAATGAATTGTCCCCCAATGGTGCTGAAATGCGCCCTTAAATTGGGGAGTAATCATGGTCTGTTGGAGGTCAATCGACAGTTTATTGGTTTGTAACAATAAGGTTACCCCTCCTAAAGCAATCAAGGGTTTTAAAGATAATTCTTGAGGAATGAGAGATGGGCTCCACCACGGTCCCTGTAGCAAAGTGTTTTGTATCTGCCAGCGAGCGCGGATGTGAAAACTGGTTTCTATTCTCAGTTTTTTTGAAGACATATTATTGCTCCATCGCCCTAGTAGACGCAAATTTCGCCCGATCCGCAGTTGTGGGCCAGCTTCTAAGTAATTGTAAAGGGTACCCAAAGACAGCCCCGTCCTGCCTTCTAGTCCAACATTATTATTTGCTACTAACCAAATTTTTTTCAGCATTTGAAGATCTACTCCTATAGCCGGCACATTAGAAATTTGACTATCCCAGCCCTGTGGTGCAGGGCGTTTGCGCAATTGATGCCAGACCTTCTGTGTCAATGCGCCACCCGCTAGTGGCCCAATTATGCCAAAATACCAGTCTTGTTGGATTTCAAGTTGTCGTCTAGAATTTGCTGTTACTTTTCGTAGTCGCAGGAGCAAAGTTCCGGCATAAGGCTGGTCATTAAGGTTAATGCTCTGATCCTTGATATCTGCTGGCGTGTACAAATACTGCCCTAGCAGAACAGCATAAGTTTGTTGTAACCGTGGATGGCGAGTAGAAAAAAGAAAAAGGCTTCGAAAGGGGGATCCCAAAATTTTATGTCTAATGAGTTCAGGATGGTACACACCGATCTGAACCCCGCTGGTATAGTATCGATCCGAGGGTTTAGGTAAGTAAAAAAAATCGTTATCAGTTAGAACTTCCGCTCCCTTGGTAATCAGGAGCTGAGCGGTAATGCGTAGAGGGAAAAAGACGCAACAAATAACTAAAATCAAAAAAGCCAATCTGGACATAACGGGGTAATAATTGCCTGGGGGGTTACAGAACAAAGATAAATAAATTGATGGCGTGTTGATGGCGTTTTTTTAGGCCTTAATTTTGATTTTTTTACATAAATTGTTTTTTTAAAAAAAATAAACTTATTTTTGTTTAAAAAAAGATGGCAAATATCTATGACCGAATATTTAAAGAAAATATTGAATCGCTGCTTTTGCCTTTGTTAAAAAAGTTATTGGGGATAGATCCGCCGAAATTAATCCCGATCGATGCCAAAATGCAAGTGACTCAAGAAGCTGAAATGGATAGCATCCGACGGGTCGT
>JBBRGN010000070.1:0-17866 GCA_038240665.1 Chitinophagales bacterium
GATCTCACATTGGGCTTTGCTTAAGCCAATATTGGAATACATTGCAAGTCAATAAACTATGTCTAAAAAAATGAAAACAACCGGATTTGCTCGTTTCGTAATGATGATGCTGGTGGTATGCCCATTGGCTTATTTGGCCGCTACCTATTACAATGGCGAGGATGGCGTGGCAAAGGTGAAACACTTTTTGGGGTTGGATAAAACAGCCCAAACAACTTCTGAAACAATTGAATCAGACGACGATACTGCGGATGCGCCCATAACCATGCCAAAAGGAAATATCAACGACCAGATCGAGATATTGGAATCTGAAAATCGGGAATTGCGGGCTACATTGAGGGCTAAGGAATTGGAAGTGAGGGAGCTGCGCCGTCAAAATGAACTCTTGAAAAAAACGCACTAAATAGCAGCCATTCAAGCGTCTCTCCCCTTGCAGCCATTAGTTGGAAGAAAAAAAGCCAGTTGTACGGATAGTGCAACTGGCTTTTTTTACAACGGGTGTAACTTTGTAGCGTTTTGAACGGCTACCAGGTATTGTTTAAACAGCAAAACTTTCCCCGCAACCACAAGTACGCGCAGCATTTGGATTGTCAAAAAAGAAACCTTTTCCGCTCAAGCCGCCGGAAAATTCCAGCTGGGTATTGCAGAGGTACAAAAAACTTTTCAGGTCGGTAACTACCTTAACGCCATTGTCTTCAAAGACTTGGTCGTTGGGTCGGCTTTCGTTGTCAAAGTCCAACTGGTACGTCAAACCTGAACAGCCACCGCTGGTTACAGATACCCGGACAAAGAAATCATTGCTGATTTTTTCCTGGTCAAAGATTTCAGTAATCTTTTCCTTAGCGCTATCTCCGACAAAAAGCATAGTCTATCCGATTGTGTGAAAAAGGCAAAATTACTCAAACGTTAAAAAATTAGTGGTGCGCCTTTTCAGTTTGCGCCACGGGTAAACCGTTTTTTTGCTGATAATCAGCAATTGCGCCGCGGATCGCATCTTCAGCCAATACGGAGCAGTGGATTTTTACTGGCGGAAGCGCCAGCTCTTCCACGATGTCCATGTTGTCGATGGTCAAAGCTTCATTGATGGATTTGCCTTTCAGCCATTCCGTAGCCAAGGAAGAAGAAGCAATCGCCGAACCACAGCCAAAAGTTTTGAACTTGGCATCGATGATCGTTTGCGTAGTTGGATCTACTTCGATTTGTAGACGCATAACGTCGCCACATTCAGGCGCGCCAACCAAACCAGTGCCAACGTTGGCGTTGCTTTTATCCAAAGTTCCTACGTTGCGTGGATTTTGGAAGTGATCGAGAACTTTATCTGAATAAGCCATGATGGTATGTTTTTAGTTATTTTTTGAAAATTGAACCTATTAATGCTCTGACCATTCGATCGCGTTTAGATCGATGCCCTCTTTGTACATTTCCCAAATGGGGCTCAAATCACGCATGTGGTTTACGCCAGCACTAACTTTTTCCAATACATAATCAATGTCTTCTTCGGCAGTAAACCGTCCCAAGCTAAAACGCAAAGAAGAGTGCGCCAAATCATCCCCCAGACCCAAAGCAACCAACACATAAGAGGGTTCCAAAGATGCTGAAGTACAAGCAGAACCAGAAGAAAGAGCAATGTTTTGGTTGAACGTCATCATCAAGCCTTCACCTTCCACATGTTTGAAAGATAGGTTGGTGACATGCGGCATCCGGTTTTCGCGGCTACCATTGACGTATACTTCTTCCAAGCTGTTTTTGAATCCAGCCTCCAAGCGATCGCGCATTTTGCTCAAACGCTCGGTGTCTTGCGCCATTTCAGCTCTAGCGATTTCAGCAGCTTTACCAAAACCTACAATGCCGGGCACATTCAGTGTACCAGAGCGCATGCCGCGTTCGTGACCGCCGCCGTCCATCTGTGCGGTAACCTTTACGCGCGGTGATTTACGGCTTACATACAAAGCACCTACCCCTTTAGGACCATACATTTTATGGGAGGTAAACGCCATTAAGTGAACGCCTATCTTTTTAGGATCTACTGGAATTTTACCCACTACCTGCGTAGCATCGCTCATGAACAAAACGCCGTGTTGGGCACAGATTTTTCCAATCGCTTCCATGGGTTGGATCACGCCAGTTTCATTGTTGGCCCACATAACCGATACCAAAATGGTGGATGGTTTGATGGCTGCTTCCAATTCCGCTAAATCGATCAAACCTTCATTGTTAACCTTCAAATAAGTGACTTCTGCCCCTTCTTTTTCCAGTTTTTTGCAAGTATCCAAAACGGCTTTGTGCTCAGTAGTAACCGTAATGATGTGGTTGCCTTTGGCACGGTACATTTCAAATACACCTTTTATCGCTAAATTGTCACCTTCAGTGGCCCCGGAAGTGAAAATGATTTCCTTGGAGTCTACGTTGATCAACTTGGCGATTTGCTCCCGCGCATAATCTACCGCTTCTTCTGCTTCCCAACCAAAAGGGTGGTTTCGGCTGGCTGCGTTGCCAGGCATTTGGTAAAAATAAGGCAACATGGCTTCCACCACACGTGGATCAGTGGGAGTGGTGGCGTTGTTGTCTAGGTATACACGTCTGGTATCCATCGTCATGGCTAAAGTTTATTTAGATTGAGTCTAAGTTTATTTTGAACTGCAAATATAACCATTCCCATCAGAAATAGTTTAACAAAAATGACTTTCCTCATGAATTGCCTGGGTAGTTTTAGCTAATTTTACTTTAAATTCAATCAACTATGCCTGATTCTTTATTTTCCGAATTTCCTACCGGCCTTAAATTGGAGTGGTTGGCGCTGCTTGAAAAAGATTTGAAAGGCAAACCGCTCAGCGATTTGAGCTGGCAATTGGGTCATGAAGTAAGCATTGATGCTTTTTATCATCCCGATGATGAATTGCCGAGTAGAAATCCTATCCCGCATAATCGTCCCGCCAATTCTTGGGAAATTGGGGAATTGTACGAGGTAGATGAAGTTGCCAAAGCCAATCAACAGATTTTGGAAGGACTCCAAGGAGGGGTTCAGGGTATCGGATTGAAGCTCAATCACCAGCTGACGCCCAAAGATTGGGAAGTACTGCTAGCTGGGGTTCAATTAGATTTAATTTCAACAAATCTGGGCGAAAATTATCCTGAAAAATCTCCTTTACGGGTATTGAAGCAGTTTTTTGAATATGCGCAAAAACAAGGTTTTGATACCAATCAGCTGCGTGGTTCCTTGAATTTTGACCCTTTTTTGGACTGGGCGCAGCCGCCAATCGACGATTTGCAGCAAGCCTTACATTTGGCCATCCACGAAATGCCCTTGTTTCGGGTTTTGCGTCTGAACGGACGATACTATCATGGCAACGTCCAGCATATAGGACGAGAACTGGCCATGATCATCGCCAAAGGCAGCGAGTATTTGGCGCGATTATCGGATTTAGGTTTTACTCCTGAGCAAATCAACCCACGTTTGCAGTTTTCTATTTCAATTGGTAGCAGCTATTTTGTAGAAATCGCCAAACTACGCGCTTTACGGATTTTGTGGAACAATGTGCTTAAAGCTTACGGCGCGCCATTAATTCCTGCGGAAATCGTCGTTTCTTTTGCCCGTGATGCTCAGGACGATAACCTGCATACGAATATGATCCGAGCTGCCACACAAACGATGTCGGCAGTGATTGGCGGCGCTGATCGAGTGTATGTATTGCCTGCCAATTCGGCTTTGGGCACACCTACTGATGCCTTTACGCGCCGGATTGCGCGCAATGTACAGCACCTATTGCAACTGGAAAGCTATTTTGACAAGGTAATTGACCCAGCAGCAGGTAGTTTTTATATTGAAAAAATGACGGATCTTTTAGCGCAAAACGCTTGGGAGCAGTTTCAGGACATGGAAAAAGAGGGGGATTTTAAATATTAACTGGCCCTAAACTGAACGGAGTTCCTGGTCTTAAGCTACACTTGGATCAAGTGTTTCGTTTTTTGAAAATAGCTTGAATTAACACAATTTTTTTTATGCACTTGCTCAAATGCTAAGCAAATACTATTTTACCGGTCTGTTTAAAAATTCGTCAATTCACAAAATAGACCATGAACACCAAACCTACAACTAAGCAAATCTTACAATACCGCTTCGAAAAAACCTTATCCTCGGGTACCATTGCCATTATAGGCTGGTTGGGACTGTTGTCCCTGGTGATCATTCTGGTAGCAGGAATTATGATCAGCATCCTTGGTTTGCGCCAAAATGAGGGAGAATCCTTGAATTTTATAGAAGCAACTTGGCAGAGCATGATGCACGCCTTGGATGCAGGTACACTAGGAGGCGATTCCAGTTGGGGTATCCGCATCGTCATGTTCT
This sequence comes from Chitinophagales bacterium, assembly GCA_038240665.1. GTDB lineage: Bacteria > Bacteroidota > Bacteroidia > Chitinophagales > Saprospiraceae > Haliscomenobacter. The sequence continues at coordinate 4,346 of JBBRGN010000070.1, forward strand.
TAGTAACGATAGGCGGTATTTTTGTACTCAGCACTTTGATCGGGGTATTAACCTCTGGTTTCGGTGCCATGATCGATGATTTACGAAAAGGGCGTACCCAAGTTTTGGAAAAAGATTATACCCTGATCATGGGTTGGTCTTCTAAAATTTTTGAGATCCTTCTGCAACTCATGATCGCCAAGGAGAGTGAAAAAAACGCCAAAATCGTCATCCTTGCGCCTAAAGACAAGGTGGAGATGGAAGACGAGATCCGCGCTAAAATCCCGGATACTCAAAATGTAGAGATTGTTTGTCGAACCGGCAGCCCCTTGGATCTTACGGATATTGCCGTAGTAAATCCGGACAATGCCAGGTCAATCATCGTTTTGGCTCCAGAAGGGGAGCCCCATCCTGATAACCACATCCTGAAATCGGTACTGGCCATTACCAACAACCCTCAACGCAAAGCGGGTAAATATCACATCGTTGCAGAAATCGAAGACGAAGAAAACCTGGAAGCTGCTCAGTTGGTTGGTGGTGAAGAAGCTTCCTATGTGTTAGCCAGCGATTTATTGGCACGGGTAGGGGCTCAAACTTGTCGTCAATCTGGGCTAAGCGCCGTTTACACCGAACTGCTCGACTTTCAAGGCTGCGAAATATACTTTAAGGAAATTGCGGAGTTAGCTGGTAAAACCTTTCACCAATCCCTGTTTTTATTTGAGGATTCTACCGTGATTGGCATCAAAACCAAAAATGGGGACATAAAAATCAATCCTACAAGCGATACCCTGATTGGTGCGGGCGATCAAATCATTTGTATCGCTGAAGACGACAGCACCATCAAAATGAGCAATAACGTTGCTCCAGCCGATATGTCGGTAATTGTTGATGGAAAGATTGCTGCCGAACAAAAGATCGAACGCACCCTCATCATTGGCTGGAACATCAAAGGCGCAAAAATCATTCGCGAGTTGGAAAGCTACGTCGCCGCGGGATCCGAAGTAGTGGTGTTGACAGAAAAAGAGGGCGCCGAATGGGATGTGGAACGTTTGCAACCTAGCATAGTCAAGCAAAAAGTAAAAATCATCCACGGCTTAACGACTAAAAAGGCCAATTTGGAAGCTTTAGAACCGGAAAAATTTGACCACATTATTTTGTTATCTTACTTAAATGAAGCCGTTCAAGAATCCGATTCCAAAACTTTGATTTGTCTCTTGCACCTTCGGCATTTCGCTGAGCATGCGGGTAAAGATTTCAGCATTGTGAGCGAAATGCGCGACATCCGTAACCGCCGACTGGCCGAGGTCAGCAAAACGGACGATTTCATCATTGGCGATAATTTGATCAGCTTGATGTTGTCCCAGTTATCGGAAAACGCGGATCTGAAATACGTCTTTGATACTTTGTTTAGTGCAAATGGCTGCGAGATTTATCTAAGACCGATCGAGGGATATGTTAAAACTGGTCAAACGGTCAATTTTTCTACTTTGATTGAAAGTGGAATCGCAAAACGGGAAACTCCGATTGGTTACCGCATCCAAAAAGAGTCCAACAGCTTTGAAAAAGCTTACGGTGTGTACATTAATCCAAAGAAGACCGAAGGCATTCAATTCAGCACGGAAGACATGTTGATTGTGATTGCGGAAGATTAGGCTGGGATGAGCAGCAAAAAGGATGGCAAAACTAGCCGCCTCTTTTGCTGCTCACCTGACAAAAAAGGCGCTCCAATTAACACCTTATTATTGACTCATTCCTGAGCTTCCCTATTTACAAAATTGAAAAAGAATCAGCAAAAATTTATTTTTTATCTAAATTCGACTCTACTTCAGGCTATTTCAACTAAATTTAAAGCCATTTTCACATTTTTTTAAATTCCCTACCTAAAACTAAGCGACTTTTCATCTGCCACATTTTCTTGTATTCTTCTTGGTGGAGCTAATTTTTCCATTACTTTATTGATTCCCTATGCATGCAGCTGCGGGCACTAGAAAATTGTTTTTCATCCAATTTGATCATTAAAAAAGACTTGTTTATGAAACTCAAACACATTACCCTCCTCGTGGCACTTTTTGCTACAGTGACGACTCTGTTTGCTCAGAAAACAATTACCGGAACAGTAATTGATGCGGATTCCAAAGAGCCACTAATTGGCGCTACCATTTTGGTTAAGGGGACGGATAAAGGAACTGTAGCCGACGCCGCCGGGGTTTACTCCTTAGAAGTACCAGAAGGCTCGGGATTATTGATTTTTGGATTTGTAGGGTATACATCTAAAGAAATCCAAATCGGCGGATCGACCAAAATTGATGTAGCACTCAGTTCTGGTACCTCCTTGGACAATGTCGTCGTACTCGGTTCACGCTCCCCTGGCCGTACCAGTACGCAATCGGCGGTACCCATTGATGTGATCACCGCCAAAGAATTCAAAATTTTTTCCCAGACCGATATTGGTCAAATCTTGAATTATGTAGCGCCCTCTTTCAACTCAAATCGCCAGACAGTAGCCGATGGAACGGATCATGTTGATCCAGCTTCCTTACGTGGATTAGGACCAGATCAGGTTTTGGTATTGGTCAATGGCAAACGTCGACATACTTCGGCTTTGCTCAATATCAATGGTACAGTTGGTCGCGGATCGGTAGGTACCGACATGAACGTGATACCTGTTGCCGCAATTGAGCGCATTGAAGTATTACGCGACGGCGCTGCAGCGCAGTATGGTTCGGACGCCATTGCTGGGGTCATCAACGTTGTACTCAAAAAACAGTACGATGGACTGGCCGTATCGCTAACTACGGGCGCTAATTTTACCGATATGAAATACAATATCCCCAACATCAATGGAGGAACTGATAGCCGTAGTGAAAAAATAACCGATGGCCAGGTAACCCAATTGGATGTGATGAAAGGATTTAGACTCGGAAAGGAAGGATCGCTTACTGTTTCTGCGCAATTCAATGACCGCGGACGCACCAATCGCAGCGGAATAGACAACATTCCAACCACCTACCTTGGAAATAATGGCTCTTTTCCGAATACGCCCAGCGGTCAGGACCAAACCACTTTTCGAAAAAATCTAATCGCTGCTGATGCTGGTTTAGCGCAAAGCAACAACTACGATCGGCACAACATGATTTTTGGAAACTCTACCGCCCGCAACTATGGACTGTTCCTCAATGGGGGAATACCTACTGGAAAAAATTCAGAGTTCTATTTTTCTGGTGGTATTACTTATCGGAATGGCAAAGGCTATGGCAACTACCGGGTTCCAGTAGCTAGAAACCAACAGCCACTTAAAGGAGATGGCTCTTTGTTGAACCCCAATGGGTTTTTGCCGGGCATAGAATCGGATATCAACGACCGTTCATTTATTTTGGGCTACAAAACCCTGATCAACAAATGGAAACTAGACCTCAGCAATACTTTTGGTGCGAATGCTTTTCAATTTACAGTTTTCAATTCAGGAAACGCTTCTTTGCCGAATAGCGAAAGCCAACCTACCAACTTTAATGCTGGAAAACTGAAATTTGATCAAAATACCACCAACCTTGATATTTCTAGATTTATTGACAAGGCTGGTTTTATCCGCAACCTGAACCTAGCCTTTGGTTCGGAGTTCCGCCGAGATCACTACCAAATTGTAGCCGGAGAAACCAACTCCTATTTTGGAGACGGTCGTACTGTTCCCACTGCGCCGCTGACCGTTGGCGGAGCCGCTCAAGGTACCGCCGTTGCTGCTCCTGGGTCTCAGGTTTTTCCAGGTTACCAGCCCAGTGATGCCATCAATAAATCGAGAACCAGCCTTGGATTTTATACCGATTTAGAAGGTGAATTCGCCAATCGTTTGCAAATAGGCGTTGCGGGTCGGTTTGAAAATTACAGCGATTTCGGATCCAACCTCAGCGGAAAAGTGACGGCCCGTTTAAAAATAACCGACAACATTGCTTTGCGGGGATCAGCCAGTACGGGATTCCGTGCGCCATCCTTGCACCAACGCTATTTCCAAAACACCAGTACGCAGTTTGTAAGCGGTTTGCCATCCAACACGCTAACCGTGAACAACGAAAATCCCATTGCGCGGGAGAAAATCGGGGTAGACGCTTTGCGTCCGGAAACTTCCGTCAGCTTTGCCGGTGGGATCACGGCAAAAATCAATAAAATACTTACCCTGACCGTGGATGCCTATCGCATTGACATCAAGGATCGCGTCGTGTATTCTGGGGCTTTTTCGCGTACCTTATTGGGTTTCGCGCCAACGGAGTACCTGGGTGTCAACAACGTCAATTTTTTTGCCAATGCCGCCAATACCAAAACCAATGGTATTGATATCGTAGCACATACCCGCATTCCAATTGGTAAATCGAACCTCAATTTCACGATTGGAGCAAACTTTAATAAAAATCAGGTGACGGGCATCAACAGTACGCCTTTGATCAATGATCCTGCCAAAAATGACCCCAGCAAAACGCCGGATGATTGGTTCAAAAATCGCTTGTTTGACCGCCAGCAACGCTCACGTATTGAAGTATGGCAGCCCAACAGCAAAATCAATCTCAGCGTAACCTATTCAATTGGGAAATTTGATTTCTCTATCCGGGCTGTACGTTTTGGTCAAGTTAAATACGTCCACAACCTGGATACCGAAGCCAAAAAAGCCGATGGTACCTACTGGAATCCACAGTTTGCTCGCGATGCCAATGGCAAAGCGTTTATTGAACAGACCTTTGCTCCGGTTTGGATTACGGATGTAGTGGTAGGTTTCCGAGCAACCAAAGCGTTTAACATCTCCTTGGGGGCCAACAATATTTTTGATGTTTATCCGCAACAGATTTACATTGATCCACGAAATGCTTACGGCAGCGTAGATTATTCGGCGGGTAGAGATGCTTCCAACCGCGGACGATTGTTGTTTCAACCCAATCAAGGGGGCTACAATGGTCGATTCGCCTTTGTTCGCTTGTTGTATACCATCCAATAAGCGTTGATAAAGAGGAGTTGGGAAAGGCTCAACTCCTCTTTAATCTAACTTGGGTGTAATTCAACATGTCGTGCTGGAGCGCTAAGAAGTCATTGTTCTTTTGAGCGCAGCTTAAAAAAGGGCAGTTTTGGTTTGAATTTTTTTGCTGCGCGCTGGTTTGGATTACACCCTCAATAAAGGATCACAGCATACCTCCTAAATCTCGGCACATTAGTATGCCCAATCGGGAGCCGAATTTTTTTGAAAAACGAACAAATAAGAATAATTCATTGACACCATTACCTTCAACATGAGACGAGCGAAAAGCCCCCTCAAAACCCTTCCTCTTCCAGCCTCCCCGCCATTTTTTTTACAATTTTAAAATGCTGGAAATACTCTTTCGCAATTACCCTCAAGATCGTATATCCAGGAATCGCTAAAATCATCCCTCCAACACCGCCAATTTGAGCGCCCATCAAAATCGCTAGAAAAATTTCTAGTGGATGCGCCAATACGCTGGTGGAGTAAATATAAGGTTGTAGGAAAAAATTATCCAACTGTTGCATTATCCCAAAAGCGATCAATACCTTGATCAACATCGGCAACATCTCGGTATAGAAATCTAGATCCAAATTGGAGGAGATGGTGATGAAAATAGCAAATGCTGCCCCTAAAATGGGGCCTAGGTAGGGAATGACATTGGTTAAAGCACCAAAAAGACCAATCAACAAAGCGCTTTTAATGCCCAAAATGGAAAGCACAATTGTCATGAACAGCGTAATGACCGTCATTTGTACAACCATACCTCCAAAATACCGGGTAAGTAAAGCCGTCACGTGTCGAATGGTAGCACGTGTGGGTTCCTCATACTCTTTAGGTGCCAAATCAAGTATAAAATTGATGAGCAGCCGGCGCTCTTGTAGGAAAAAAAAGGTGATAAATAGCGTAGCACCGATGTTGACCACCACGTTGCCGATAGCGGCGATAAACGATGCGATGATGTTGCCTACTTTATTGGGTTCAAACCAACCAGCTAAGCCTTTGCGCACCAGTTCTTCCAAGGAATTTTCTGGCAATTCCACCCCGTAAGTGATCAGCCAATGGTTGAAGCGGGAATAGGGTTCTTCTAGTGCTTTGGCAATGGCGCGGTAGTCGACATGCGCAAGGTTGTTGGCTTGGGTCAAAATGGTAGGGACAAAAATCAAAAAAACCAAACCGGTAATTAGGAAAAAACTACCCAAAGTCAAAGCAGCACAAAGCGAAGTACCAAATCGATGCTTGCCAATTTTGATGCGCCGAAATAGATGCATCAAAGGCTGACCAATCAGCGATAAAACCCAAGCAGACAGCACATAGGCCACGATGCTGCTGAAATAATAAACAAATAAACCGATGATTATGGCAGAAATAGCAATGAGGATGTACCGACTCCAGGAGAATGTTTCCATAGGGATAGTGTTTGAGTTTTGTCGACTTTGTAAAGCAACTTTTAATACTGGAACAAGATCTGAGCTAAAATTAGAAAAAAGCCAAAGTTAAAGCGGCTTGTTTTTTAAAAAATCGATGTTCCGTTTTAATCCTTGGAATTTTGTGCGTTTTACCGCCGATTTTTTGAATACCCGTTGAAATACCTCTTCAGTCAATTCTTCCCAATCTTGCTTGCTGAGTTGCAGCAATTCACCGTTGGGTAGGAAAGCTGGTTCCTGGTGAGGTTTGGAAAATCGATTCCAAGGGCACACATCCTGACATACATCGCAACCAAACATCCAATTGTCCATTTTTCCCTGAAAATCCTCGGGTAGGGCGGAACGCAATTCGATGGTGAGGTAAGAAATGCATTTGCTGCCGTCCAGGAGATAGCCTTGGGGCGATATCGCCTCCGTCGGACAAGCGTCAATACAACGGGTACAAGTGCCGCAATAATCTTTCATCGGGCCATCATAATCCAGTTCCAGATCCAAAATCAGTTCAGCTAAAAAGAAATAAGACCCTGCCTTCGGGTGGATCAACAAGGTGTTTTTTCCCACCCAACCGGTTCCGGCGCGTTTTGCCCAATCGCGTTCCAGTACAGGCGCAGAATCTACAAAACAACGGCCATTGATTTCCCCAATCTGTGCTTGTACAAAAGACAATAGCGTTTTTAGCCTGTCTTTGATCACGAAATGGTAATCAGCACCGTACGCGTATTTGGAAATCTTGGGCGCAGCCGGGTCTTGTTGCTCATCTGTAGTAGCGTAATTGTAAAGCAAACTAACCACTGACTTCGCGCCAGGCACCAATAGGGTAGGGTCGACACGTTTATCAAAATGGCCTTCGAGGTATTGCATTTCGCCCTGAAAACCTTGGTTTAGCCATTGTTCCAAATGCCTTGCTTCTTCCTCCATGTATTCAGCACGGGCAATCCCTACAAAATCAAACCCTAAACGCTGGGCTTCCTGTTTTAGCAGGGCGGTATATTGGGCGGTTCGATTCATGTGCTTGTGATCTCAATCCAAAATTTGCAACTTGGCAAATTTCAGCATAATGCGTCGCTCGGGACTGTCGATGTCTTGAAAAAGGATGGTGGCAATGCGGTTGTCTTTGCTGCCATCAATCGCGGTTACTTTGCCTTCGCCAAATTTCATGTGCAACACCCGCATGCCCAGTTTGATGTTTTCGCTAGGGCTGTGTTTAAAGGTCGCCATATCCACTTTGATGGGCGCATTTTGCGCCGTGGTGCGGCGTTCAAAATTCCCGGTGATGGTTTTGCTGGTTTTTTCTTCCTTTACTGAATCCCAATTGCCACGCAGCGCTGCCGTACTTTCCATATGATCGCGGGGAATTTCTTCCAAAAACGGACTCATTTCATTGTAATGCATCTGTCCAAACTTATAGCGGCTGGCGGCAAAAGTAAGGGTCAGCAATTGTTCAGCACGGGTGATAGCTACGTAAAAAAGTCGGCGCTCTTCATCCATGCCATCCAGGGTATCCATCGACATGAAAGAGGGGAAAAGCTTGTCTTCTAAGCCCACCACAAATACCGATTTGAATTCCAAGCCTTTAGCGGAGTGTACCGACATCAGGGTGATGTAGTCTCCGTCTTTTTCTTTGTCGTCAAAATCGGTGAGCAAGGCAATGTTTTGCAAATAGCTCGTGAGCGATTTATCTGTTACCGTTTCAACGTTTTCCGCAATATCCTCGTCGACAAACGACTTGATGCCATCCAGAAGGGCGTTGATGTTGTCCAATCTGCCGATTCCTTCCACCGTACGATCGGCCTTAAGGGCATCAATCAAACCCGAAGTTTTGGTAATCGATACTGCAGCTTCGTAAGCATTACAATTGGTGGCGAGGTTGGCAAATTCCTCGATCATTTTTTTGAAATCAGCAATTCCTTTTTGCGTACGTGCGCCTGAGTCGGCGTGGAGCAAACAATCCCAGATGGGTAGTCCTTCGGCGCCAGCAAAAGCACTTATTTTATCCACGGTGGTATCGCCAATACCACGTTTAGGGTAGTTGATGACCCTGCGCAGTGCTTCTTCATCGCGTTGATTGATCGCCAAACGCAGGTAGGCAATCAGGTCTTTTACCTCTTTGCGTTGGTAAAACGATTGTCCACCATAAACCCGATAAAGCAAATTATAGCGGCGGAGGTATTCTTCAAAAACCCTGGATTGCGAATTGGTGCGGTATAAAATGGCGATGTCGCTGTTGTGTAGGTGGTAACGGCTTTTTTGTTCAATGATGGTATCGGCTACGCGGTTTCCCTCTTCACTATCGGTCATTGCTTTGATGACCTTGATCTTGTGGCCTTCCCCTTTGTCCGACCAGATTTTTTTCTGTATTTGTCGGCGATTATAGGTGATTACGGAGTTGGCGGCTTGTACGATGTGTTCGGTAGAGCGGTAGTTTTGTTCAAGTTTAAAAACTTTGATCCCAAACGGTTTGAAGTCCGTTTCAAAATCGAGGATGTTTTGGATGGTTGCTCCTCGAAAAGCATAAATACTTTGTGCATCATCACCTACTACGCAAATGTTGCGCGGACTTCCTTCGTAATTGACCAGTTTGCGAATGATGGAATATTGCAAATGGTTGGTATCCTGAAACTCGTCAACCAAGATGTAGCGAAATTTTTGGCGGTATTTTTCCAGTACGCCATCGGGATTGCGTTGGAGCAATTCATAGAGCCGATACAGGAGGTCGTCAAAATCCATAACACCACCCATCTTGCACCGCTCAACGTATTTTTTATAAATGGTTGCCAATTGAGGTTGACGCGAGAGTCGATCTTCCTCCATCAACAAAGGATCTTCAGCGTAACGGATGGGGGTAATCAGGTTGCTTTTTGCCGAAGAAATGCGCGAACGGATGTTGGTGGCATTGTAAACCGCTTTGTCAAGGTTTAGTTCTTTGATGATTGCTGAAATCACGTTTTTGGAGTCCTCGGAGTCGTAGATGGTGAAATTGGAAGGATAACCAATCTTTTCCGCTTCAACGCGTAGAATACGGGCAAAAATAGAGTGGAAAGTACCCGACCATACGCGGTTTCCGCCATTACCGATCACCTTGCTGATCCTTTCGCCCATTTCACGGGCCGCTTTATTGGTAAAGGTAAGGGACAAAATTTCCCATGGTGGTACGCCTTTTTCTATTAAATGCGCGATCCGATAGGTAAGTACCCGCGTTTTCCCCGATCCTGGACCAGCTACTACTAGTACGGGCCCGTCCGTATTGGTTACCGCGTCTCTTTGTACCGGATTGAGTTCATTAAGATAGGAAGAAAGGGTATCTGTTGACATGAAAAAGATCTAATTTATGATTGACACATTCCCAAAGGGTAAGACAAACTACTCCACCGTTTTTTCTGTTTCCAAAGCTTCCCAATATTCAACAGCTCGGCGCGTGTGCGGGATGCAGATCGACCCGCCAACCAAATTGGCGATGGCGAAAACTTCAAAAACTTGATCGCGGGTAATGCCTAATTCAAAACAAGTACCGAGGTGATACCGGATGCAATCATCGCAACGCAACACCATAGAAGCCACCAAACCTAGCAATTCCTTGGTGTTTACGTCCAATGCGCCATCTTGATAAGCGATGGTGTCGAGGTTGAAAAAACGTTTTAAGGTTTTATTATCCTGCGCCAAGATCTTTTCGTTCATTTGGGCACGATAATTGTTGAATTCTTTTACAATGGACATACGGTTGTTTTTAATCACCTAAACCGCAAAAATAACCTTTTGTGTAGGTCAATGATAGATTGGTACAAATTATTAGCAATAAAAAATTGATTGCGGCTTTTTAACTGTAGAATTGCTGATTGGCAGTTGAGACTGGTGTAAAAAAAAAGCGGGGCATCTTCCGACACCCCACGAAAATCCTCGTTAAGAAACCCTTCACAAAATAATCTTTACTGGAGTTGAATTTTGTATGGTAAAAATATAGTTTTTGTTGTTGAGATTATGCATGTTTTTTTTTGAAATCCCTAATTGGGAGCATCCATTAGCATGAGGCCTGGTACACTAGGATCCTGCACGGGTGCAGGATTGCTGTGGTTAAGGATTGTTTTTGCGGTTGGCAACGCAGCGGGTTGATCATCAAGAAAAATGCGTTGTGTCTGATGTTTTACATTATTGCCACAGTAATCAGTGATCGTCCATTCCCTTAGAATAGTTTGCTCGTCAGCAAGGAATACATCTTTCCAAGTAACCGCTAATCTTTTGGTAGACTCCTTAAAGGTAATGACATCATTGAGCGTTGAGGGATTGCCATCTATATCAAAAGTTGGATAACCCGTTTTTTCCGGTTGGGTGTTGCGGGGTTGTCTACAATCTTTGGGGAATTGGATGTCTGAAATGCTCGGATTCGACAAAGCGATGTATTCCGTAAACAGCAGATGTGAGGCGGAAGCCGCATTCCATTGTCTGACCAAAACTTCATCCGCTTCGCTTACGAAAGTGAATTTTTCAATAACGTAAACTTCAGGAGTTGTTGGATCAATTTGAAAGGAGAGTATGTTGCCAGCTTGAAGAAAAGCACCAGCAGTATTGGAACGAAGTGAAATTTGCTTATTGTTTACAAAGGCAGTTAAGCCGCTTTGGGGAGAATTGGAGCCCCCTTGCCTACGCCAGTTGAAGGAAACATAACCACTTGCAGGCATCACCACACTAAAGCGGGAATCCTGATGATTAGCTACCTCAATCAGCGCATCATCAGTCTTTTGAACCAATAATTTGCAATTGGGAGCTCCGGTGACATCTACCCCACCGTCACCAAATATCTTTCGGGTTTGCCAACGCTGTGGATCAAAATAACCTGTAAAACCTTGTTGATTACAGCCTAAAGTGAAATACGTATCTTGATGATCAAAATTCTTGTTCATTTCCGACAATGATGCCGGAAGGTTCACTGGAAATGATTTCAAGGTAGCATTTTTTGTACCCATTACGGACAAAAAAGCAGAACGCGTTTCCAATTGAAGGCTGTGAGAAAGCTGATAAAATGTGTTTTTAAAATTTGGCTCTATCGTCAACCCATCAGAATGATGAAGCGATTGGCCAAATAAAACACTATTAAAAAGAGATAGAATGAAAACAACAAAAAATTGCTGTTTGTATAAGTTATATTTTTGTAGCATGGGATTACTGTTTAATCATGAACGCTGAATTGATCTGGACAATAGTGAAACTGCCTGTCAAATAAGGATGCAAAAACTGATTAAACAATATGCTAAGGCAAGACATCGAGCTAAAAAGGTACAATGTACCTTGGTGTTTTTCAAGTTCATGGGATGTATACGTTTTTGGGATAAATAATATCCTCAATTGGATATTTTTCAAATATAGTACAAATATAGGGGTAAACGGATTGTAATCCATACCCTATTGAAGGTATTTTTTGAATTTTTATTTTCATAATGCATTTTTCTTTCAAAAAGAGCAGCTTTAAAGAACTGATTTACAATTAATAAATAATCTGCGTGATGAAACAATACGCGATTCTGACGGTTTATGGTCAAAATGTCACTATGAAAGTTAAGTACCGTGAATGGAAACAGGTGTTGCCCAAACCCCAGGAAGAGGTTTGGTCTTTTTTTGCGCATCCTGATAACCTAAGCAAGCTGACCCCCAGTGGGGTTGGATTTAAAATGCTTTCCGACCTTAAAGGAAAAGCCATTTATCCAGGTATGATCATTGAACACCGGGTTAGCCCTATCTTAGGGATCCCCCTGTACTGGATGACGGAGATAACGCAAGTAGCGCCTTTTCAATATTTTATTGATGAACAGCGGTTTGGCCCCTATGCTTTTTGGCACCATCAACATCATTTTGAAGCAGTTGCGGAAGGAACGCTGATGACCGATAAGCTACATTACAAAGTACCGTATGGGATTTTGGGAACTATAGCTGATTCGGTCTTTGTTGGGGCAACCATTGATCAAATTTTTAATTTTCGACAAAAGACTTTACTCGATTATTTTCAAAAGTAAGTTATTAAGGAAGATTAGTTGTTGGTTTTTTTCTATTTTCAGAGCGTGAATGTCTTTTTTTGTTTAACCAGAATTGCCCTAAACTATGTCTAGAATCTTACTCTTGTTGTGTACCTGTTTTTGCGGAATTGTGCTGTGTGGACAAACGCCAACCAAAAAAATGCTTCTTAATGATGACATTGCCCAGTGGCGCAGCATTGAAAAATCTAAAATATCCAATGATGGCCGTTGGGTAGTCTATGTAGAACGTCCTACGGAAGGGGATCATGATTTGAAAATCTATGATACGCAGGCTGGAAAAACCTACCTCGTGCCTAGGGGAGAACAAGCTACCTTTTCAGCGGATAGTCGTTTTGCGGCTTTTGTTATCAAGCCTCAACGCGATTCCATATTAAAATTGCGGCGCAAAAAAACCAAAAAAGAAGACCTGACCAAGGATAGTCTAGGCATCTATGATTTGGAACGCTTGCAATTGACCAAAATTCCGGCTGTTAAATCCTTCAGAATGCCGGAAAAATGGAATGGCTGGTTGGTTTATCACTTGGAACCCATGAAAACCTCGCCTAAAGATACTGCCGCTGCCAAACTCAAAAAAGAAAATGAAGACAACGGCAGCCGTCTTACCTTGTTTAATTTGCAAAACCGGACTTCCCAATCTATTGGCTATGTAAAAAGTTATAACCTAGCCGAAGAATCGCCAAAAATTGCTTGGCATACTACTGGAGACAACAAAGCTCAAACGCCTGGAGTATACGTATTTGATGGCTTAAGCAGTAAGTCCCAATCGATCTGGTCGCGCAAAGGCATGGTAAAACAACTCACGCTTGACCGTCCAGGAGCTCAAGCTGCTTTTGTGTTTACAGCTGATTCCACTAAAGCGCCGGTGAAAGCTTACACTTTATGTTATTGGAAAAATGGCCAAAATGTGTCGCAAACTCCCGTTCAGCCCAACGCTAATTTTTTGCCTAAACAATGGCTGGTCAGCGAAAATGCCGCGCTTTCTTTTGCCAAAGATGGATCTAAACTCTTCTTTGGCATCGCTCCTACGCCGGTTCTACAGGATACTTCATTACTGGACGATGAGATCGTTAGTGTAGAAGTATGGGCAACGCAAGAC
>JBBRGN010000071.1:0-17813 GCA_038240665.1 Chitinophagales bacterium
GTCAGGCCATCGCTAGAGCTGCTCAAGTATTGGGCATTCCGGCCTACATCATAATGCCGGAAAACGCGCCAGAAGTAAAAAAAATAGCCACCGCCGGATATGGTGCCCAGATTACCTACTGCGCGCCAAATATCATGGCCAGGGAAACAACAACCGCAGCGATGGAAGCACGAACGGGCGCTACATTTGTTCATCCGTTCAATGATTACAACGTGATTGCTGGTCAGGCAACAGCGGCGATGGAGTTACTGGAACAAGTTGGTGGCGATTTGGATGCGGTTATTGCACCGATTGGCGGCGGCGGTCTGATGAGTGGAACAGCCTTGAGCGTTCATTACTTGGCGCCTAATACCCGAATTTATGGCGCCGAACCGCTGGCTGTTGACGACGCTTACCGTTCCATGCAAAGTGGTTCGATTCAGGAAAATCCTACCACGGACACCATAGCCGATGGATTGAAGACCAATTTAGGGGAAAAAACCTTTGAGATCATACGGGAACAGCTAACCGATATTTTTACGGTTACCGAAGAAGAAATTGTAGTAGCGATGAAACTGGTATGGTCGAGAATGAAGATCATCATTGAGCCTTCTTGTGCAGTACCTTTGGCGGCTGTTTTGAGGAACAAAGAAAAATTTGCTGGACAAAGGGTTGGAATAATTTTAACCGGAGGAAATGTGGATTTGGATCATTTGCCCTTTTGATCCAAATCTAGTAGACCCATAAAACAAAAAAGCCAGTTGTAAAAACCAGCTTTTTTGATTTGTGGAGGGTTGCTCTTAAAATTTAATACCAACGTTTATAGAGGAAAATGTTCATTCAGTAAGTAGAAGACCTCAATTTGCTAGCGGGCTTTACTTGATTTTTTATCAATTCTTCATCCATTTTGTTAGAAGAAGTTACGCTGTCAAGCAGAGCTTGAGATTCAAAGCGACAGTTGGTTGTGTATGCTTTACAAAGGCTTTGATTTCCGCGGGTGTTGTAGATGCAACTCCCATCGATGGAAGAATTATTGATGAAAGCGCAATTTTCGATGGTTGCGATTGCTTGGCCTTCATCTGCAACATTGATTACGCCGCCGCCGTAATTAGCTAAATTCTTGATAAAAGTTGTATTGGATACTTTGATGTTGCAAGAACCTTTGGTGCCTTCATTGTAGATGCCACCGCCGTCTAGCTGAGCATTGTTATTAGAAAAGGTGCAATTTTCGATAAGCGTATTGTCGCAGTTTCCATTTGTACCGGCATTGTACAAACCTGCGCCGTAGTTGGCAAAGTTGTTGAAAAAAGTGCAATTGATGATTCGTGGGCTTGAAGCGCCTTGTTCGCTTCCGTCGTTGTACCAACCGCCGCCGCAAGATAGCGGGCTTTTCTTTTGATCCAAGTTGGCATTACCTTTAGTGATGATTAAGCCATCAACAACTAAGTTGGAAACGTTACGGGTATAAACAACAGAAAGAGCATTGTCTTCAGTAGTGGTAGTTTGGCCGATTTCGCCAGAAAGGATGGTTGAATTTTGTCCGCTGATGCGTTGCACAGGAGAAGTCTCGATACCAGCAAAAGAACCAATGAGACTAATTCCGTCAGGGATGACGAAAGATGCGTTGCGGTCAGCAGTAGTTGAGGTAAAGTAATTACCGCCTGCTACCCATACTTGGGTTCCAGAGCGAGCAATCTTCAACGCATGGTGCAGATCGCCCATGGCATTGACCCACGACGTTCCATTGCCGTTAGCGCCAGCTTTAACATAGATGATTGTCGACTGCGCTTGCAGTTGAAAGCATCCACAAATTACCAAAAATAATACAATTGCCTTTTTCACTTTGCACACTTTTAAATTGTTGTCAAACAATCGATGAATTAAGAGCAGTAGATGTCAACTTACTAATTCTCAACTCAGTATGCCAAAACGAAAAACACAAAATTTGGATAACACATAGCTCTGATTTGTTCAGAGCATCAAAAATTGAGTCTAGAAAAATGCCTAAGTAAAGCCGTCAAACAATACTTATATTTCTGAACTTGACCCAAGATAAGTATTCTATTTGGAGTACACAACGCTAAATCAAGCTTTTGCGCCTCATGGTAGTCTTGAAAAGGTAGGGATTTACGGAGTGGTAGCATTTGGGCAGGAAACGGTACTTTTTGAGGTACTAATTTTTTTATTCCCTCAAAATGAAACATATTTTTTTATTTAATCATGTAACCAACCAACATAAGCTACGTATAAAAATAAGGGACATATTTGTGAAAATTCACCATTTCAATCAATAAGTAACTTTGATTTGCCCTATATTACCAAAACATTTGCTATTTTTCGGCAATTCGTAAAATAATCGCAGCTCCTATGAATTTAAAATTTCTACCCCAAACCCAACCTGCGTTTGGATCTCTTCTAGTAATCATCGCAGGCTTTTTGCTATTGGGACGACAATCCCTTATTGGCCAAGATACACATTACTCTCAAATCTATTCAGCGCCTTTTCAAATCAATCCAGCTTTGACTGGAGTTTTTGGCGGGGATATGCGTTTTATGGGGAACTACCGCAATCAATGGTCAAATGTTCCGGTTGGTTACAATACGTTTACAGCCGGAGCCGATGTGAAGCTCTTGGGGTCAAAGCCAAGAACCGGTTTTTTTGCCCTTGGTGCATCTTATAACTTTGATTATGCGGGTTTTTCAAAGCTCAGCACTACCGGACTTAATTTAAATGGCTCCTACATAAAAAAATTATCAAAACGACTGTATGGCTCGGTTGGTTTGCAATTGGGTGCTACCCAGCGCGCTTTCAAAACGGGAGACCTCACCTTTGACAGCCAATATGATCCCAATCAAGGTGTTTATGTTCCGACCCGCGCGAATGGTGAAAACTTTAGTAACCTCACGCGCACCTTTTTTGATTTTTCAGGAGGGATCAACATCCGTTATCAAGTTTTGGAAGAAGAGGATTTAGTTGATCTACTAGAGAAGCGTACAAAAATCGACTTTGGAGTAGGTCTATTTCACCTCAACCGCCCCAATGAGTCCTTCCTTAGCGGAACCAATCAATTGTTGTCGAGAAGAATCACTCCTTATGTTTTGGCGGTTCTTCAGGTGTCTAAGAATTTGGATATCGTTGGGCATACCGCCTTGCAATTTCAGGGTACATATAAAGAATTTCTTTCCGGAGTTGCTGCGCGCGTCCATTTGAACCGTACTCCAGGCAAACAATTGGCCATTCAAGCTGGCGTAAATATGCGTTATCATCAGTTGGGTGATGCTTTTTATCCGGCATTTGAAGTGCATTACAATACCTGGCGCGTAGGGTTGAGTTATGATATCAACTTATCCAAGTTCAACAATGCTACCCAAAACAATGGTGGACCCGAAATTTTTATTCAATATTCCATAAAGCGCGTAAAAAAACTACCATTTTATAAGATTTGTCCGCTGATTTAATGGGTCAAAGGTTTTTTTACTTTAACGGAACTTAGAAGAAAACTATGCGAAAATACATCTCCCCCCTTATCCTGCTTTTTTTTGTGGCTACAGTTGCACAAGGTCAATCACTAAAATCTTGGTTGTCTCATGCAGATAGCGCTTATGCCAAAAAAGATTTTTATACGGCGTTTAAATTCTATGAAGTAGCCATCAAATACGATTCTACTCGTACCGATGTGCTCTATAAATACGCGGAGTCAGCACGCCAATTCAATGCCTATACCTTTGCGGTAAATGGTTATCAACTGGTGCTGCAAAGGCCAGAAAAACAACAGTATCCCGAATCTCGTTTCTGGCTAGCTGAAGTTCAGAATAGGTTGGGAGAATATGAAAGCGCCCGCCAAAATTTTGAACTGTTTAAACAGGAACAGCCCAATGCCTCTGCTGTATTGCTGGCTGCGGCAACCAAGGGTATAGCAGATTGCGATTTTGCCATAAAAGAAGGAGCCTTTACTAAAAAGAATTCTACCATTCCTCCACTGAATATGGGCGATAAAATCAACGGCATCTATTCTGATTACGCTCCCTTTCTTTGGAAGGACACCTTGTATTACTCTTCCTTCCGTTATATTGACGAAAAGGATAAGTCAAAACCCCCCAAAACTTTCTCGCGGATATTATCGGCTGCGCCGGACCAATCTGGAGTTTATCTACCAGATAGTTTGAACACACCGGGCAAAAACATTGCCTTTAGCGTCATTACCAATGATGGCAAGGGAATTTACTACTGCGAGTGTATCAAAATCAATGAAGCTGATGTTCGTTGCGATATGTACTACCGCAGCCGCCAAGGAAAAAATGTATTTGGCGCGGCGAAAAAATTAAAAATCAACCAAGAAGGTTATACCACTACCCAGCCCAGCATCGGATTAGAGCCCAATTCAGGGAAACCTTGTCTGTATTTTAGTTCTGATCGTCCAGGCGGAAAAGGGAAGATGGATCTCTGGTTTGGTAAAATACAGCCAGATGGCGATGTTATTGAGGCGGTTAACCTTTCCGCATTGAATACGGCCAGCGATGATGTAACGCCATTTTTCCATGACCGTACCCGTCAACTTTACTTTAGTTCCAATGGAATGGAGCGTTTGGGAGGATACGACATCTACAAAGCGGGAATTACCGATGGTTATTGGGGGATTCCTCGTCACTTGCCAGGAGATTTAAACAGCAGCTATGATGAATTGTACTATGTACTAAACGAACGAGGCGATCGGGCAATTTTTGCTTCTAATCGCTGGGGCTCTACCTACATTGAGCAAAAGAAAGAAGCTTGTTGTTTTGACTTGTACGAGCAAAAACTGGATCTTTCTATACAAGTGAAGGTGCTAACCTTTAATAAATTAGATTCTACTGAGCTTAAAGGCACGCAAGTTGTGGTGTATGAACTCCAACCTGATGGCACGCGTAAAGAAGTCTTTTCTAAAACCAATCTTAATGGCAATGACTTCAATTATGTAGGCGAAAGGGGTAAAAAATACCTAGCGGTAGGAACCAAAACGGAATATGATAAAGATGAAACTACCCTCGATCTTAGCAACATCCCTGATGAAGTTTCTTATGTAGAAGGTAAACTTTACCTTCAACCTGTTGCCATCGATCTTACGGTATTGACGCTATGCGCAGCCGATACAACGATTAAGCCTTTGCCTCCTTTGAACAATTGTACGCTGCATTTTTATGAACTGGTAAAAGGCGATACGGTACGATTGGATAAACAATTCAACCCCAACGGCAATTCATTTTTCTATACTGTTGCCAAAAACAAAAGTTATGTATTGGTAGCTTCTCACAATGGATTTTTGACCCGTACGGATACCTTGGGCATTGATGAGGATGTGATTGCGGCTTTGGGACGCCACTTGACGTTTGAAATGCCTCTGCGCACTTTTGGTATTCCTGATATCCTGCCACTGCGGTTGTTTTTTGATAATGGCATACCTGGAGTATCTTCTTCTGAGCGTTCGGACACCACTTCGATCTCCTATGATCAGATGTTCGATACGTATTACAATAAAAAACAAGAATTTATTGATAAGTTCATAGCTCCGCTAACTGGGCAAGCTAAATTTGTTACTACTGAGACCGTGAATTCCTTTTTTGAACGCAATATTAAACAGGGTGCCGACGACCTGGAGCGATTGGCCGGAATGCTCTTGGAAAGACTTAAAGAAGGCCTTTCTTTTGAACTACAAATTCAAGGCCATGCAAGTGCTAAAGGCCCAGCTTTATTCAATCAATTGCTGAGCAAGCGCAGAATTGTTTCAGTGAAAAACTATTTCCGCAAGTTCGATAAAGGCGCCTTGAAGCCTTATCTGGCCAATAGGCAACTTAAGCTTACTGCACTAGCGCTGGGCGAACCTCAAAACACAAGAAACATTCCCGAGGCTCAATATAAAGACAAGCGATTGTCAGTCTATAGTCCGGAAGCTTCTACAGAACGCCGGGTAGAAATAGTTGGCATTATAATTCCTCAAAACGCCACACAATGTCAAGCTCAATAACCTACAATCATATGTTCTCGATGACCCGATGGGGGCGCTATTTAGGCCAAATCGCCGCGACCTTCTTACTTCTTGTACTACCGATTTGGCTCCATGCAACCCACATCGTTGGTGGCGAAATCACTTATCGTTCCTTAGGCAACAACCGGTATGAAATTACCCTTCGGGTATATCGAGATTGTATCAATGGACAAGTAGATTTTGACGACCCGGCTTCGGTAGGTGTTTTTGATCGCGATGGAACGCTATTACAAGAACTCCGTTTACCTTTTGTCAGCAAACAACCCGCATCGAATCCCTTAGATGCTTGTTTGACTTCAACGGGTTTGGTGTGCGTAGAAACAACAACCTACATTACCACGGTTACTTTATTACCTATCGTAGGGGGATATCGTTTTGCTTATCAGCGTTGTTGCCGTAACCGGACGATCAAAAACATCATCAACCCACTGGAAACTGGAGCTACCTACGATATTTTATTGACCGAAGCAGCGATGGCACGCGCCAACAATAGTCCGCGTTTTTCAGAACAATGGCCTCCTGTTTATATATGTGCTGGTTTACCTTTTACTTTTAACCACAGCGCAATTGATGTAGATGGGGACTCTCTGGTCTACTCATTGTGTGCGCCTTTTCAGGGAGCTACGTTTGCGCAACCCCTTCCACAGCCGCCTATGCCACCGCCTTATGACGAAGTACAATTTTTAACCTCTGGGGGCTATTCTTTAAATAACGTATTAGGAGGCAGCCGCCAAGCATTGCGGATCAGGTCTAATAATGGGTTGATGACCGCTTTTCCGGAGATTGTAGGTCAGTTTGTAGTGGGCGTTTGTGTAGAAGAATTTGACCGCAAAACCAAAAAATCGCTTTCTATTACCCGTCGGGATTTTCAATACAACGTAGTCCCTTGCGAAAAAACCACCGCGGCATTTGTTTCCCCTGCCGCGCAATGCGATACCTTGCAAGTAAAGTTTCAAAACAACAGTACCAAAGCGACGAATTTCAAATGGTTTTTTGATTCTCCAAAAAACACGTTGACTTCTATTCTGCGTGATCCAGTCTTTACCTTTCCTGATACCGGTCGTTATCGGATCGCTTTGATTGCCGAACCTGGTGCCCAATGTACAGATACTGCTTATGCAAATATTTTTCTGCAAAAAAACTCCCTTCAGGCCAAGGTCAAAGCAGATGCGGTTCAATGTAACAACGAATCAATCTTGCAGGTAGAAGATCTTTCTAGTGATAAGGTATCAGGAATAGCAAGTCGTTTGTGGGAAGTAACCCTGGCGAATGGCCAGAAATTCACCGATACAGGTATAAAACCTACGTTTCGCCTTCCACTGGGCGCTAATGGAACGCTAAAGCTTACTGTAAAAACGGTTAACGGTTGTACTCAGGTAGTGGAGCAAGCTTTCAATACTCAAAATGCACCCAATCCTACAACTTTTATTGCAGATACCTTAAAAGCTTGTATCGGGACAACCATCGCTTTAAATCCTAATACGCCAGCCTCTACGCCTTGGACTTATAAGTGGTCGCCAGTAACGGGTTTGGACAATCCGGATGCCATCAACCCCAAGTTGTTGGTAAGCGGTAATGCCACTTATACCGTAACCCTCACCTCACCCAGCAACGTATGTCAGTTGGTTAAGGTAGTTACGATTTTAAGTTCGCTAAAACCGAAAGCGGCTTTTACGGCTCCATTAAGTTGTGATGGCTTTACCGTACAAGTCAATAACACTTCCACCAACGCCAGATCCTATCAATGGACAGTTGGAAATCCTAGGTCGCCCTTGTTCCAGTCAACGCTTACATCGCCTAGCTTTGTCTTTCGCGATACAGGTACTTTTGTCATCACCTTGGCTGCTACAAGTTTTTGTAGCGACACGGCGCGGCAGACGGTTCGGGTTACTGGAAAACGTTTGAAAACTGATTTTACCACTACTTATGAAAGTTGCGTTTTAGGCGGTTCAACCATCCTTTTTCGCGATAATTCTGCCAATTTGGATACCCTTGGGGCAAAATGGTCGTGGATTTTGGCTGACGGACGAACGGCTAGTACCAAGAATGCCGTTTTTTCCTTTTCTCAAGGCACAACCACCAACGTGACGCTGATCGTAACCTCCGCCAATGGATGTAAAGACACCATGAGCCGCTCGGTATTGGTAGCGCCGATTGCCAGCATCAATTATCCAGATACCGTGACCATTTGTTCTGGCGGTTCGGTTACCCTAAATACCAGTAATTCACCCGCTTTTGTATATCAGTGGTCGCCCAATCAAGGGATCAACAACCCACAGGTGGTTAACCCAACTTTTAGCCCTACTCAGACAACGACCTATACCGTCAATGTTTCCATCAGTGGTCAACCTACTTGCCAAATTTCAGATAAAATTTTGGCACTGGTTTCGCCTGCTATTGGGCTTCAGGCTACTGGCGGCGGTACGCTATGCGCCGACCAAACTACTTTGATTGCTTCAAGCGCCAACCCAGCTACCTATCGCTGGTTGGACGCCAATGGAAATGTCCTAGGAACGGGGCCCCAACTCCTAATCAATACCCTAGGCGAACAACGCATTCAATTGTCTGCTGTTAATGCTCGGGGTTGTGTTGAAAATCGCACCGTTACCGTCAATTTAAAACCTTTCAAACCAGGGGATTTGACTTCCCCGCAAACGATTTGTCAAAACACGCCAACTGGTCTGAACCCGAACGGTAACGCTGCTTACCAATACACTTGGTTCCCCACAGCTGGCTTGAATTTGAGCAATCCACAGAATCCAATTGCAACCTTAGCCAATAATACCACTTTTAAAGTAACCGTTGTCGATCCAGTTACGGGTTGCCAGGCTGAAAAAGAAGTGGTGGTTAATGTCAGGAAAATAGCTGGCTTTGCTGCCAGTGCTGATACTACACTGTGCGCTTCAGTCGCCATCACCATTCGCGCCACTGCCGGAACTGGCGTAAATATTCGCTGGGTGGATGCCGGTGGAAATGCACTTGGTAGTGGGACGAGCATCTCAGTTACGCCAAAAATCGGCACTAATCAGTACATTGCGGTTGCCTCTGATGAAGTATGTTTCGCACGCGATACGGTCAACGTTCGGGTGCAGGATTTCAAACCAGGTGATCTTACTTCCCCGCAAGACATCTGCGCCAATACGCCAACAGGCATAAACCCGAATGGCAATGCAGCTTATCGCTACACTTGGTCACCAGCAACGGGTTTGAATTTAAGCAATCCACAAAACCCGATTGCCACGCTGACCAGCAGCATTACCTACAAAGTAACGGTGCTTGATGCCGCCTCTGGTTGTAGCGTAACAAAAGACGTGGTAGTCAATGTCCGTACGCTAGGTGCTTTTGCGGCCAGCGCCGATACGACCTTATGTTCGCCGAGTTCCATCACGCTCCGCGCCACTGCCGGAACGACAACTTCCATCCGCTGGGTAGATGGAGCAGGCAATACCCTAGGAACCGGAACGCGGTTGACGGTTACCCCAAAAATAGGAGCCAACCAATACATTGCCATCGCATCAGATGGGGTATGTTCTGGACGCGATACGGTCAATGTTCGGGTGCAGGATTTCAAACCAGGTGATCTTACATCCCCGCAAGACATCTGCGCCAATACGCCAACAGGCATAAACCCAAATGGCAATGCAGCTTATCAATATACTTGGTCACCAACGACAGGGCTGAATTTAGCCAACCCACAGAATCCAATAGCGACTTTAGCAAGCAGCACTACCTTCAAAGTAACGGTAACGGATTCAGCAACAGGTTGTAGGTTGGAAAAAAATGTAACGGTTAATGTCAGTACCCTTGGCGGGTTCAATGCTGGTCGGGATACTACGCTTTGCCAAGCAGCTACGATTACGTTAAAAGTGACCACGGCTAGTGGAGTTACTGTGCGCTGGGTAGATCCAGCGGGTGTTGCCCTTGGAACAGGTGTGAGATTACAAGTTACGCCTAGACCTGGTGCTAATCAATACATAGCAATTGGTACAGACGGCGTATGTACGCTTCGCGATACAGTAAATGTGAAATTGGAAAATTTCAAACCAGGTGATCTAGCTTCTCCACAAGAAGTTTGCATCGATTCGCCAACGGCGTTAAACCCCAATGGCAACCCGGCATACCGCTACACTTGGACGCCTACAACTGGTTTGAATTTAAGCAATCCGTTTAACCCGATTGTTCAGGTTTTGGTAAATACCACTTATAAAGTTACGGTGACCGATCCGGCTACCGGTTGTACGTTGTCGAAAGACATCTTGGTTACGGTACGCCAACCAACAACAGTTGTAGCTTCGCCAGATACTACTTTGTGCGCCCCAGGCCAGATTAATTTGCGCGCTACCAGCAGTCGCGCAGGCGTAATCACTTGGTACCGCGACCGTAATTTAACCCAAGTCATTGGCACTGGCAACCGCATTACAGTCCCTGGAGTAGCTGGGAAAAATGTGTTCTACGCAGCCATCCGCGATACCAGCGATGTATGTTACAAAGCAGGTAAAGGAGGAATTGGAAATCCAGGTGGTGGCAGTGGTGGAACTGGCGGTGGGGGAACATCCCTAAATGGCGTACCTGGTGACTCTGCTGTGGTTAACATCATCGATATCACGAAAGTAGGACCGCCAGCTGATTTGACGGTGTGCCGCAACGTAGCTACGCCGCTCAACCCAAATGCTAATCCTAACTTTACCTATCAGTGGGCGCCACCAACGGGTTTGAGTAGTACAACAACAGGTAACCCATCGGTGACAACCTCTACAGATGTCACTTATACCGTTACCATTACCAGCAACAATGGTTTGTGTACCACGGTACAAATTGTACGTGTGAAACCTGCAGCTCCGATTAATCCAGATGCTGGGCGCGATACCCTTCTCTGTAGCCTTAATCCTTTCACCTTAATTGGAAAAGGTACGGGAGCAACCCGTTTTGAATGGTCGCTCAATCGTAACTTTAACCCGACTTTGGGTCAAGGAAGTCCGTTCCAGATTACGCCAACTGCGGGATCGCGTTTCTACTACCTTCGCGTCACCAATGCGACTGGTTGCCCCGAGATTGATTCGATTAAAATCAATACTGTACCCGTACAAGCAACCATACCTGCTATTTTGACTGCCTGCGTACCCGGAGAAGAGATTCCGGTGGATGTGGTGAACAACGATCCAACGCAAACGCTGCGGTATGCTTGGACGCCTGTAAATCTAATTTTGTCCAATCCTGCTGTTGGCCCGCGCGCCATTGTAAAAGGAGAAGACAATGGAAAAATTCAGGTGTTGCTGACCAACCAAGTTGGCTGTCAGACTACTTTAAGCTCGACGATCAACATTGTCGACCTGGCGAATAAAGTGAAATTTACTTTGGACAAAGGAACCATCAAAGTAGGAGAATCAGCCAAGGTTACGGTAAGTGGCTGCACCAATTGTACTTTTGAATGGACGCCGACTACTGGAGTAAGCGATCCACGTTCAGGGAGCCCTACGCTTTCGCCAACGAAAACTGCTGAATACCGGGTGAAGGTTACCAGTGGCAAATGTATGGCCGAATTCACCGTAAAAGTGGTAGTAGAGACACCTTGTGCCGAGCCTTACATCTTTGTTCCAAACTCCTTTACACCCAACGGAGATGGTCAAAATGATTATTTCCGGGTTCGCGGACAAGATATTACCAGCTTTGAATTTGTGGTCTACAACCGCTGGGGACAACAAATGTACCGCTCTACAGATCCCAATGACCTCGGGTGGGATGGTACATTCCAAGGGAAAGCCTTACCATCAGACGTATATGGCTACTATGTAGTGATTCAGTGTAAGGATGGTACTTTTTTCCGCAAGCAGGGTAACGTTACTTTGTTTAGATAAAATCAATCTTTAGAGGCATAAAAAGCCCGTTGATCAAATCGATCAACGGGCTTTTTTCGTTTTATCCCACAAAGAACCAACATAGTTCAGTAGATAGGTTGTATTTTTGAGCTTTGAAAAATGACCCAATGAAACAAGTATACCTTATTTTCTTTTTTATGGCATTCAAAACGGCAACGGGCTGGGCGCAATGCGACATTTCAACCGATGTAGTAGATGAGTTTGACAGCATCCAAACGGTAATTTCCAAACCCATTAACGTAGGCTACACCATCCCCAGCAATTTCCAAACAGCGGAGGGCTATAAAATGATTGAAGAGGGCAAAATTCTCTTTACCTACACCCAGAGCGATTCCATTAATGGTTTCTTTTTGGTATTGGGATTAGCGGAGCGTGAATTTTACAATTTTGAGGAAGGGTACAATGTATTGGTTAAGCTAAAAGATCCAAGCAAGCAAGGAGGATCAAAATTGAACAGGCAAGACGCGGTCATTAAAGCTGCCTTGGACTCGGTAAAAGAGAAAAGTCCAGAAGACGATATCATCGGTTTTTACACCATTCCGGATCGGGGTAATTTTGACAAGCAAACCAACATGCGCATCTATACCCTTACTTGCGTGATCCCAATAGAGCTGGTTTTTTCGCTGACTTACTATCGGATTGAAAAAATACGCGTCAATTACAAAGGCTACAAACATACCATCGTTTTATCCAATGCTCAACAAGACGCAATCGCCAAAGCGGTTAAATGTGTGGGCGAAGCAGCAAAGTTATTTCCAGTAAAACCATAATCCACTCCTTAATCCGTGAAATGGCTGCTTTTTAATAAGCCTAGGGCAAAATCGTAAAGTAATTTTTCAGCTTGCCCATAATCACCATCTTTGTATTCAATATCAGTAAGCGAGGGGAGGTGTTGGGCAAAATACAGTTGATTTCTTGCCATATCCATTAAAGTACTACACAAAGCACTGGGATAAGGAAAACTAGGATTGATTTCTTTGACGATCTTAACCAAAGCTTTATTCAGCGCCTTATAAGTCAAAAAGAAACCATTTTTATTTTCCAGATCTACCATTTTTGTATGGTAGCCCTTGGTGGATTCTGCTACAACAATGCGTTGCAGAACAGCTTCATCGACATATTCAATCGAGGAGTTGCTATTGCCTGCTGAGTCGACAATAATGGCGATGGCAATTTTTAATTTGCGTATGGAGTCATCAACATTCATGGTCATCATCTCCAAGCGATATTTGACCCATTCCCAATACCAGCTGAGTAAGAAAAGCAATAAGCGATGCTTGTTCTCAAAATAGCGATAGATAGAAGCTTCAGTGGAGCCAATTCTTTCTGCCAGTTTTTTAAAATTAAAATCTTCAAACCCAATCTCATCAATCATTAAGATGCTGAATTGAATGATTTTACGCCCCAGTTTAGTTTCTTGTGGGTCGCGTAAATACAGCTTATCATTCAAATTCATTTTGAGCGTAATCGCCATGAGTAGTATTTATTTTTGCATTTCAAAAATGAACCTTTATTCTGCTCAATGTCATGGGCAAAATGGTTTTTTACGCTTAGATTGGAGAGAGAAATAGTTGTATTTTGATCTATATTGTTTCCAGATTCTCAAAAATACAATGTATCAAGCACATTTCTGACTTTATGCTAAAACAAGCGCTTTAAGATAGCGACAGATTTGCTTATTAATAATCATTTTTATTTTTGCTTGTAAATTAACTGCGCTTTTCGCGACTGTTTAAACATAGAATGACATGGATAAGGCAACATTAGAAGAAACCGTAGCACTCGTTACCCGGGATTTTGCTCCCGATACACTACAAAACGATTTATTCACCGAAGAAGGACTTCTTGATCTGCTGACCGAGCGGGTGGATTACATGATCGAACACCAGTTGGATATGTTGCTTAGTTTGATGTACCGACTGGACATTGACGAACATAAAATACAGGTAGCTTTACTGCCCAATGCGCCTGAGCCTGCCAATCTTGGGTTGGCAAGACTGATTTTGGAACGGCAAAAACAACGTGCTTTTACCAAACTTCATTACAAATCACCCATTATTGAAGACGAATGGGAAGATGAAGAAGAATAAAATAAGTCGAATCACAACTGGAAAAAATATAGGATGGCCTTTATTGATATTCAACTTTTAGATTCGCCCCTTGATCCGCAAGTTGCCATCAAGTTGGCAGCAGATCCCGGCACAGGTGGCTGCGTGACCTTTATCGGAACAGTACGCAACCAAACCCAGGGACGGGCTGTAATTCGCCTCGACTTTGAAGCCTATGCCCCGATGGCCATCGCTGAGATGCGCAAAATAGCCGATCATGCTGCTGAAAAATGGTCGGCACACCAGGTAGTGATCCATCACCGTGTGGGAAGCTTGGAAATAGGGGACGTAGCAGTGGTAATTGTTGTGGCCACTCCACACCGTAAAGCGGCTTTTGAAGCTTGTCAGTATGCAATTGATGCACTGAAAGAGACCGTTCCAATCTGGAAAAAAGAGGTTTTTGCCGATGGGGAGGTTTGGGTTGCGGCTCATCCGTAAGGGGGAATGTAATTGATGGCTTTCGGACCTGTTCTTAATCATTCCTAAGGTTTAATGGCGACAGTGGAAACGCCATTTCGTCCATACAATACTGGAAAATACATCTCCTCTACATGTACTGGATTTAGCGTATACCTTCCGCTAAAACGAGGTTCTAATTCGATTATAAAACGGTGTTTTCCAATCGGTAGCTGCTCGCAAAAAATGCTCACTTTCTCCACGAAATATTCCCGGTGAATCTCCGGGAAGGGATGGAATTTAGTTTTTGAGCCGTAAGAACAGCCTGCGGGGATAGGAATTTCAACCATCACATATTGCCCTTCTTTTTTAACAGCCACTTCGGCAATTAATTGAGCTGCTTTACCAAATTTTAAGGATTGAACTACTTCTCCTGCCTGTTCAAAATGACTGCTGGTAGAAAATAGGTCTCCTTTTGGGGCAGGGTTGTGGTTCCAATTTTCTTGATAAAAAGAGCAAAAATAGGGCTCTGAGCTCCTGAGTGATAGGCTCAGTGGGGCTGCCACTTTGAAAGTGCCTTCTAAAACTTGTTGATTCACCCTTGCTTCTAGGGCTCCAGAAATTTGAAGAGACCCATCTAGTTCGCTAGATTTTTGTACCAAATCTGGCACAATGGTAGAGATGACCGAGGCAACTTCTTGGGTGTTGCGCCAGCCATTTCCGCTGCGCATGCCACGATTGGTATATCCCCGATTCGATAACAGGTGCAATCTGATGTTTTTGAGTTCTTCTTGAAGCCCTGCTTTTTGACAAATTTGATAAGCCAAAAGCGTATTGGCTAAGCGGTTGTTGTTCCAGTTGTACGACCAGTCTTGAGCAGCCTCTTCCTCCCAAAATATGCCTCCGTGGGCATCAAACTTACGGTATTTAAAAAGGGAGTCTGGCGAAAAAGGGTATCCCAGCCTTTGTTTAATCCACCAACTTAATAAGCGATTACACAACAATTTTTGAGGTTTCGCTAAGGTGTCGCGTAGGGATAAACTATCTATTTTTTGCCCTGCAAGTATTAAAGTTTGGAAGGCTTGCAAGTGGTTGGTTCCACTCAAAGATGACAACTGTGCAGTTAACCACCGCAAACCCGTTTCTTGGGAAGGGATATAAAAACCAGCCTGTTTGGCTTTTTGTAAGGCCTGCAAAACGTAGTTGGTCATCCACACATTGCTAGAAGAATTGGGCCACCAACCCCAATAGCCACTCAAATTCTGAGCACTACGAAGAAGAGCAATTAGCTCGCGAATCTTTTTGTCAACCTTGTCTGATTGGTCGTTTGGTGCCCGCAGCTGTTTTTCGCCAAGCAAACCAATTAATTTACTTGCTGTTTGTTCATTACAGTCGTAGGGATAACTGCGGAGGTACTGAAGATCTTCTTGCAACAAAGGCAAAATTCCAGGTTGTATTCTAAAGTGAATGGTACTGTTTTTATCCAAAAAATTCAAGACCGTGTCGTGTTCTAACACTAAAAAGAAACCGGATTGTTCTAAAGTACCGATGGGCAAAAGCGCTATTTTTCTTTGTTCCCCATCGGTGTAACCAGCTTTGGATTCCAGCGCATAGGTGAATTGTAGAGAGTCGCCCTGCTCTGGGGCATTAAATTCAGTTTTTTCGATTAGGCTTTCCCTTATCAGGCTTTGTTTTTCGGAAAAACTGCGGTCGCCTGCTTTAAAATAAGTGCGCAATTGAACGGTGTCAGTAGTATAATTGAGCACCTTTCCGCTTAACATAGTTTTGTCGCCGTGAATCAAAAACCGTGGTAAGGTCAACTGTGCCATCAAGGGTTTGAATGATTGGATCTTAGTGGTGAAAAGACCGGCTTTCTTGCCTTTATCTGCTCCAATGACAAATACTTTCCAATTCGTAATGTCATCGGGGAAATGAACTTTAAAATGAGCCTTCCCCCAGCGATTGCTGCGTAGATTTGGTTGCCAAAAAGCAAGATCCCGGAAATTTTGGCGTAGTCCAGAATAAGCCTCAAGGTCAGTCGAGGTAGGGGATAATTGTAACTGCTGAGGAGGAGCCTTTACGTCACCCTGAGGCTGGATGGAAATCCCTGCAACCCGTCCCTGGAGTTTATACGACAGCAGAGTCAGAGAACCGGTACTTTCTCTTCTCTTCACCGCGCCATATCCAGTAACTACCACCTCCGATAGAAAAGAAGAATTTTCTTCTAAGGTGAAATCCATATTGGAATGATCTTTATCGGAATTAATAAGGAGTTCCTTGGTAATGAAACCAGTATAAGACATTTCAATAGATGTTATCCCTTTGGGTACACGAAGTCTATAACTCCCGTCGATATCAGTTATGGTTCCTATTAAAGTACCTTTAACGAAAATGCATACTCCTATTAATCCCTCTCCAGCTTGATCCGTTATTCGGCCACGAATGAGCCGATTTTTTCCAGGAGAATAATTGAAGGTAGAACTTGGAGGGGGTTGAATGGGGACGTAATATTCGCCAAGTAGGCTGGGAAGCAAACGCTCTTTTTTGTCAAAAGAAACACCTGAAAGATTTTCGAAAAAAAGTGAATCACGATCGATATGGATTTTTTTTCGAAAAACGGCTTCTAAGCGATTGAACAGCAGTAATTCATAATCTCCGGCGGGTAGATTGTGAAATTCGCGCGTAAAAGCTGGAAGCAGTAACCGTTTTCCGGTCAATAAATTATTTATGGCCACTAAAAACAGGGTGGTAGAATCCGTTTGCCCATAAGAATCAAGGTATTCAAATTGATAACTGCCACTGTATTTTTGCTTTTCATGTGGCCATTTGTCAAATGGGATTGTGGCGATTTTTGGCGAAAAAGCCCTTACTATCTTGGGCGAAATAAGTTGTTGACCTAATTCTAGTTGGGGTAGGTTTTTGAGGAGAATATTTTTGGAATAGAGATCAGCAAAAACTTGGTATGCGTACAGTCGCTCCCGATTTTTTTCAATGGAATAGCTGAATAAGGGTTCAAATGGCAGCGTTTTTTTGAAATAATTCATCTTCAAGTAAGTCAGAATAGAACCACTAGGAAAAGGGCCAATCTTATAATTTTCTATTGGTTTAACGGGTGTACCCAAAAATTTTTCCTTGCCATTGTTCGCCGTAAAATGGATGTTCTTAGGTGTATCCCAAATAAAAATGCTGTCTCTTGGATCCATTTTTTTGATCACAAAAACCTTTTGATTGATTAAGTTTTTTTCAGTAGGGCTAAAATAGTCAGGTAGAGAGGTACGACTTATGTTTACCGGTTTTTTGCTAAGTGGCCAGAAGTCTTCGTTCAGTGCTAATTCTAGTTTTTCTCCAGCTCGGAGGTATATGCTGTCCAGTACATATTCATGGTTGCGACTGCGGATGATGATTTGGTTGTACCCGGTTGGTGCGGCAAA
>JBBRGN010000072.1:0-17735 GCA_038240665.1 Chitinophagales bacterium
GGGTATACCAAGTCACAGTATTACCTGGTCAATATTGCCAAATTCAATATGGCACCTGGTTTTTTTAACGGTTGTGTACCCATCAAGTAGCCATTTTTTTACCAAAAATCAGACGCCAAAAATGTCCAACTTAGCGATAGATTCCATCAAAAGCCGCAGTTTCGATGCCATTGTCATCGGCTCCGGAATCAGCGGCGGGTGGTCCGCCAAAGAACTCACCGGCAAAGGCTTGAAAACCTTACTGCTGGAGCGGGGACCCAATGTAACCCACATCAAAGATTATCCTACCACCAATATGCCACCTTGGGAATTTGATCATGGCGGCGACCTTACCAAAGAAATACGGGACGCCAATCCGATTGCTAGTCGGTGCTACGCATTTCGGGAAGATTCGACGCATTTTTTCGTAAAAGACGCAGATCATCCTTATGTCCAAGAAAAACCATTCGACTGGATTCGCGGCTATCAAGTGGGTGGAAAATCCCTGATGTGGGCGAGAGGAACCCAACGCTGGTCGCAATTCGATTTTGACGCTCCAGCACGCGATGGTTTTGCTGTAGAATGGCCCATGACCTATGCCGAACTGGCTCCCTGGTACAGTTATGTGGAAATTTTTGCCGGTATTTCCGGTAATAAAGATGGCTTGGCTCAATTGCCGGATGGTGAATTTTTACCGCCGCACGAACAAACTTGCGTGGAAAAACACTTCACCGATGTGATGGCCAAAAAATACAACAACACCCGACCCGTCATCATTGGGCGTTGCGCGCACTTAACCGCTCCACAACCCATCCACTTGCAGCAAGGTCGAGGCAAATGCCAAAATCGCGATCTGTGTCAGCGCGGATGTCCGTTTGGTGGATATTTTAGCAGCAATTCTTCGACCATTCCTTGGGCTTTGAATTCTGGAAAATTGACCTTAAAGCCGGATTCTGTGGTGCATTCCATCATTTTTGATGAAAAGAAAAACAAGGCGACAGGTGTTCGTGTGGTGGATGCCAACACCAAAGAAATGACCGAGTACTATGCGAAGATCATCTTTGTTAATGCTTCTACTTTAAATACCAACCTTATTTTGCTCAATTCTATTTCCAATCGCTTTCCTACTGGTTTGGGTAACGACAATGGACTTTTGGGCAAATATGTGGCTTTTCACAACTTCCGTACCACCATTTCTGGAGAGTATGAAGGCATGTTGGACAGCACTACGGCGGGCATTCGTCCCAATGGCAGTTACATCCCGCGCTTCCGCAATGTGTTTAAACAAGAAACGGATTTCTTACGGGGTTACGCTGCAGGGTTTAGCGCAAATCGCATGAGCTACAACGATACTTCGGGGATCGGTGAAGATTTGAAAAACAGTTTGGCGATAAAAAAATATGGCAACTGGCACGTAGGCTCGCACATGATGGGCGAAACCATCCCCAAAGAAAGCAATTACGTGGCTTTGGATGCCCTACAAAAAGACGCTTGGGGAGTTCCTTTGCTCAAAGTCTCCGTAGCCTATGACGACAATGATGAAAAAATGATCAAAGATTTCCACGAGCAAATGACCGAAATGTACACTTCGGCCGGTTTTACGAACATCAAAACGCACGATGTTCCAAGTAAAGCTCCGGGTCTGGACATTCACGAAATGGGCGGCGTACGGATGGGCAAAGATCCAAAAACTTCACTGCTCAACAAATGGAATCAGCTCCATGCTTGTAAAAACGTATTTGTGACCGATGGCGCTTGCATGACCACCAATTCCACCCAAAACCCATCGTTGACTTTCATGGCCATTACGGCTCGTGCGGCCAACAATGCCGTTGAAGAGTTGAAAAAACGGAACCTGTAACGTCATGGCTGGTTCAAGTTTTCAAAAAAGACTTGAACCAGCTTCCTTTTTTTCCTTTTCCACCTCAATCCTACCAATGAATACCTTTAAATCGCTTTTATCCATCGCTTTTCTCTTCTGTTTACCCTTATTGTTGACGTTCCAGCTTGATGCTAACCAAGAACCTGCGCCTACAAAATCCGCTTGGCGCAACTTATTCAACGGCAAAGATCTAGCGGGTTGGGATAGCTACATCGGTCCGCTTTTTTCAGCAAGTGGTGCGCTACAAAAAGACCTTCCTCCCTTGGGTTTGAACAACGACCCCCAAAAGGTATTCAGCGTAGCCATGGAAGATGGACAAAATGCGTTGCATGTTTCCGGCGAGCAATTTGGCGGGGTTTCTACCCAAGAAGAATTTGAAAACTACCACTTGCAATTGCAATTCAAATGGGGGAAACTCAAGTGGGTACCCAAGAAAAACAGTAAAATGGACAGCGGTGTCTTGTATCATGCCAATGGTGCGCACGGCGCAGATGGCGGTTTTTGGATGCAATCTCAAGAATACCAGGTACAAGAAGGCGATTGTGGCGATTATTGGGGCGTGGCTGGCGGCGCATTTGAGGTGACGGTAAAAAAACAAGGCGAGAAAGACTGGATCTATGACCCCAGTGGAGCGCTACTCAGTTTTTCCGAAAAAAGCCCCGAAGGCCGCCATTGTATTCGATCCGCAGATTACGAAAAACCGCTAGGACAGTGGAATACCATTGATATTTATTGTCTAGCAGGTACCAGCGTGCACTTAATCAATGGAAAAGTGAACATGGTTTTGCGTAATTCACAGCACATCGTGGGCGATAAAATGGAACCGCTTACCAAGGGCAAAATTCAAATTCAATCAGAAGGTGCCGAAGTCTTTTACCGCAACATCAAGATCCGGTCGATTGATAAAATACCCGTCGCCTTGTTTAAATAGGCTAGGCTGTCAGGGCGGGGTTTTCCTATTCTGGAAGAAAAGCATTAAGTAGTACAGCTTTTTTTTATTTAAACCTGTTCGGGATTTTAATCTTCCCAACAACTCTAATATACGCCATGAACCCATTTCATTATGCCTTTAAAATCACCGATATCCCCAGCACTCGGAAATTCTATGTCGATTTGCTAGGGTGTAAGGAAGGCCGATCTACCGACACCTGGATTGATTTCGATTTCTTTGGCCATCAATTATCGGCACACATCAGTCAAAACATTCCCGCATTGGATTATTGTGGAAAAGTAGATGGGATCAGCGTCCCCATTCCCCATTTTGGTTGCGTACTGGAAACGAAAGATTTTCAGCGCATTCAAAAAAAATTAGAAGAAGAACGCCTTGAATTTGTAGTCAAACCCTATCAACGCTATGCCGGACAAATCGGAGAGCAATGGACCCTATTTGTCTTGGATTATAGCGGCAATCCATTGGAATTCAAAGCTTTTACAAATAAAGAGGATGTTTTTGCCAAGTAAAAAGACCAAGGTAACCCTGAATTTTCAATTGGTTTTAGCGCCTAAAAGCGATAAAGTAATTTTAGAGCAGCTCCTCCAGTTCTACCAGTATGATTTCTCAGAATATACCCACAGCGATTTGGAAATCGATGGGCAGTTTAAACCTTACCCTTATTTGGATGCTTATTGGACTGAACCCGATCAGCGATTTCCCTACTTGATCAAACAAGGAGAAAAATATGCGGGCTTTGTTTTGGTAAGATTTATTAGCGCCGAAAAACGCGAATATTTCTCAATCGCCGAATTTTTTATCCTGAAAAAATTCCGTCGATCGGGATTGGGGAAAGCAGTTGCCCAGGAAGTATTTGATTTGTATCATGGAAAGTGGGAAGTTTATCAAATGGAAAACAATCAAGCGGCGCAAGCTTTTTGGCACAACGTTATCGCTGCTTACACCGCAGGAAAGTTTCAAGAGCGTTTTGAAAAAGGGAGGAGGGTACAAAATTTTGAGAATTAAACGCTTTTAAAGGAGCAATCACTTGTTCAAAAATAACGTTTATGGTAACCGCAGCTAAGCCGAAAATCAAATTCCCAAACCGATTCTAAACGGTTCTGTCTTTCTTTTTCTTGAAATCGTCGATATTTCTGGCATTGCGATACCAGCGCCCCTAATTTCGTCTTAAAATTTACTCCATTGAATACCAAGAAGATTTTTGATTTTGCCACCCAAAGCTTAAAGAAGAAAGTAATGAGCGAATTCAATACTGACCGCGATAAACACGCGGACACAATCATCCGTAACCACGTACTGTGGACCATGGGAACCGGTTTCATTCCAGTACCCATCGCCGATGTATTTGCCGCCAGCGCCCTGCAGTTGGACATGATCAAACAACTTTGCAAAGTCTACGACATCAATTTTTCTGAAACCCAGGGGAAGGCGATTGTTACTTCCTTGACGAGTTCTACGCTTGCCCGTATCGCGGCGCGCAGTGTCATCAAACTGATCCCCGGAGTCGGTTCTTTACTGGGCGGTGTTGCTGTTTCTATTTTTGCTGGCGCATCAACCTACGCTTTAGGCGAAGTCTTCAAAAAACATTTTGAATCTGGCGGTACCATCTTGGACTTCGATCCAGGTCGTTTGGAAAAAATGTACAAGGAGAAATTTGAAAAAGGTAAAAAAGTAGCCGAACAGCTGGCCAAAGAACCGAAAGAAAAACCAGCTACCGAACCAGTCGCTACCACTGCGCCTCAAGCACAACCCGAACCACAACCACAGCCGGCTGCCGAACCCACGGTCAACAAAGGTGCTGAAGCACTTAATCGACTGAAAGAACTGGCCGACATGCGCGATAATGGCATCATCTCCGATGAAGAGTTTGCGATCATGAAAAAGAAGATCATTGACTCATTTGGTTAACAATATTGTTGATTTATTTCGAAGGGTACGAAGCGTGGAACAAATGCCGCTCTCCGTACCCTTCGTTTTTTTTGTAAATTAAGATCTAAAAACACCATGAACAACCCAAACGTCAAAAACGTACAGCTTGAAGTACTCTCCAATAATTGGTATACCCTCCGCAAAGTAACTTTCGATTGCTTACAAAAAAATGGGCAATGGCAAAAACAAAGCCGCGAAGCTTACGATCGTGGTAATGGTGCCACCATTCTACTCTACAACTTGGAACAGGGCACCATCATCCTCACCCGTCAATTCCGGATGCCTACCTACCTCAATGGCAACGACACGGGTATGCTCATCGAAGCCTGCGCTGGTCTACTCGATAAAGACAATCCCGAAGATTGCATTCGCCGAGAAACGGAAGAAGAAACTGGCTATAAGGTGACCGAAGTTCGCAAGGTATTTGAAGCTTACATGTCTCCTGGTTCGGTGACTGAGATTTTGTACTTTTTTGTTGCTGAATACACCCAGGAACACAAAGTACACGATGGCGGCGGACTCGAACACGAAGAAGAAGATATTGCTGTGCTGGAAATTCCTTTTACTCAGGCGTTGGAAATGATCAAGACCGGGGAAATAAAAGACGGAAAAACAATTATGTTGTTGCAATATTTGCGACTAGAGGGCTTGATGTAAGGGTATTTTAGGCTGATTTTTGTAAATTGGTTTTGAAAAAACTGCATCAAATGAAAATCTGCGTTGCTCAAACCCGTCCTGTGAAAGGCGATATTGCTGCCAATATCGATCAGCACTTAGCGTATATCGAATCGGGGTTAGCTGCGGGAGCTGATGTCATCATTTTTCCCGAACTCTCGATCACTGGCTACGAACCAGCGCTTGCCCAAGGTCTAGCGGTTACGATAGATGAACCTCGATTTGATGTTTTTCAAAAAGTTAGCGATGCGCAAAAAATAACCATCGGTATTGGGTCTCCGCTCCTCACTCAGGAAAATCTCCAGATTGGTTTGGTGCTTTTTCAGCCTCAACAAGCCCGACAAGTCTACTTCAAAAAATACCTGCATGCCGATGAAGAACCCTATTTTGTCAGCGGGGAAAGTTTTACGGGGCTATTCGGAGCAGAAAAAAATATCGCGCCAGCCATTTGTTATGAAATATTTGTTCCAGCACATGCGGAACGGGCATTTCAATTGGGAGCAAACAGGTACATCGCTAGCGTGGTAAAATCAGTAAATGGCATTGACCAAGCGCTGGATAGGCTAGGGGAGGTTGCTAAAACCTATTCTATGATCGTGCTGATGGCCAACAGCATAGGGGAGGCGGACGGAACAATTTGCGCTGGAAAATCTTCAATTTGGAGCAGTCAAGGAAAATTATTGGCCCAGTTGAACGATACGCAAGCGGGTATTCTGGTTTTTGATACCGAGACAATGGCAGTCGTTCAAAAAATGGCTTAAAATAGTAGAAAACCCTTTTTTGTAGACATAAATTACCTTGCATATCACACCTCCCAGCGGGCGATCGGTGCCACATCTTGACCCACGAACTCCCCTTGCAAAAACTTATAATACCCCGTCACCCCAATCATCGCTGCATTATCGGTGCAGTATTCAATTTTGGGTAAGTAAGTCCGCCAGCCCAATCGTTCACCAATACTTTGCAAAGCGGCGCGCAAACCGGAATTAGCCGATACGCCGCCAGCCACCGCTACTTCCATAATACCCGTTTGTTTGCTGGCTTTGATCAGCTTATTCATTAAGATCGAAACAATTCTATCCTGGATCGAAGCGCACAAATCAGCCAGATTAGCTTCCACGAAATGTGGATTTAAGGCGATCTCTTTTTTTAAAAAATACAAAATCGAAGTTTTGAGGCCACTAAAACTAAAGTCCAATCCGGGGATTTTGGGTTCAGGAAAATGAAAACGGGGTTTCCCCTCGCGGGCAAGTCGATCGATCACCGGCCCAGCAGGGTAGCCTAGCCCCAGCAATTTTCCAGACTTATCAAAGGCTTCGCCAGCAGCGTCGTCAATGGTTTGACCGATTACCTCCATTTTTAAGTAGTCACGTACGATAAGAATCTGCGTATGCCCTCCTGAAACAGTCAGACACAAAAAAGGAAATTGCGGTTTAGGATCTTCCGCAAAATGCGCCAGTACATGCGCCATCAAATGATTGACTTCGATGAGCGGAATATTCCGACTCATTGCAAAAGCCTTGGCAAAGGAAACCCCTACAAGCAAAGAACCAATGAGTCCAGGGCCGCGGGTGAACGCTACTGCTGATACCTCATTGGCGCGTACACCAGCCTGTTGAAGCGCTAGTGTAACCACCGGCACAATGTTGGCCTGGTGCGCGCGCGAGGCCACTTCCGGCACCACACCACCATACTGTTGATGGACTTCTTGATTGGCGATATAGTTGCTCCGTACCACGCCATCCACGATGATGGCGGCGGCAGTATCATCGCAAGAAGATTCAATGGCTAAAATTGTTGTACTCATTTGCTAAAATTCTGTAGAATTCCTGCTATTTTTCCCTTGTTGGAATTATT
Source organism: Chitinophagales bacterium (assembly GCA_038240665.1). Classification (GTDB taxonomy): domain Bacteria; phylum Bacteroidota; class Bacteroidia; order Chitinophagales; family Saprospiraceae; genus Haliscomenobacter. Next base: position 7,275 of record JBBRGN010000072.1, read on the forward strand.
TTTATCCAAAATATCAGAAATCCCTAGTTTTGGGGTTCTAGAACAATCGATTGTACCACCATTGAACATAAATATTATGGCAACAACAGTAGCTGCAAAACCCAGCACCCCTACTTACACCCCTTCCTCTAATGGCGACAACTCATCAAGCTGCGTCATCGCCCCAGGCACAAAAATAGAGGGAAAATTCCAATCCGCCGAAAATGTTCGCTTGGACGGCGCGGTTATGGGTGAATTTTCTTGTGAAAAAAAATTGGTAGTCGGTAAAGATGGTCGAGTTGAAGGTAACATTCATGCCCGCGATGCGGTTATCATGGGGACTGTGGTAGGAGACCTATTTATCTCCGGCTTGCTCCAATTGGATAAAACGGCCGTTATCAATGGCAACATCACTACCGTAGCCATTTCAGTAGAAGAAGGCGCTCGTTATGATGGCCGCTGTAAGGTAGGTAAATAAAATACCTGAAAATTTCTTACATTTACCTTATTCGTTCAATTCTTAGAACTACTGCCCATTGGCCATACGTAAATACGATATAGTCGAAGACACCCATTCTAAACACATTGCTGGCCTCAGTAGGCTGTCGATCCTTATTGGGACAGACAGTTTTAGTTACATCATCTGCGACAATTTACTGCGGATACAAGTGTTTAGAATGTACAGCTTACCCACCGGAGCGGATAATGCCCCGGATTGGCAATCTTTTTTTATCGACCTTTCCTCGTCTGATGAATTGCTGACGCTGGTGTATAAAGAAGTGTGTATTGGTTTTGCGCAGCCGTTTTTTTCTTTGGTTCCAGAAGCTTGGTACCGCAGCGGAGATAAAAAATCTTACTTAGAGCCTTTAACGGCTTTGCCTCTTCAGGCGATAATCGGCGAAGATACCATTCCTTCCATTCAAGCCAAAAACGTGTATTGGATTCCTACGCCGCTTCACAATTGGGTACAATTTAGGCGGGCCAATCCGATTTTACGGCATTTTGTAAGCGCCATCGTTCCCGCCATTCGGGGCATTTTAGTAGCAGATCAAAATGTAGCAGCTTATCTATTTAATGAACAGCTGTTTCTATTTTACTTTTCAGAAGGCCGCCTGGTTTTTGCCAACTCCTTTAAAATCGCTACGCCCAAAGATGTCCTGTATTTTACCTTGTTGGTATATGATCAATTCAAATTGAGTCAAGAAACTTGCCCACTCTGGTTGGGAGGCAACATCAACGCGGCATCAGAAAGCTACATTCAGTTGTTCAAATACATCCACTACATCCAATTGCTGCCACCAAATCGAGGTTTCAATCCTGGACCAAAAATCAGTCAGTTGCCATCCACACTTTATTTCGCACATACGGCGCAGTTGGGAATGGTGTAGGCAATGATGAAAAGTGGGATTAAATATTCCATTAACATACAAATACAAGGTTATTTAAGGACTTAAGCGACAATTTCATCTAGAGAATGATTCACCAATAGATACCACTTTTGAAGGGCTTTTTGTCGCTATGCTACCCATCTTTTTCGTTAATCAAGTAGTCATTCAAGCCAAATTCAGGGCAATCGATGGCTTCTTTTTCATCATACTGAGTTAAAAAGCCTCGCCGGTATATTTTTGATAGACTTATAATCCCATTGAGTTAAAGTCGGTCACTTCCGGGCCCTGGCGTTCATAGCATTTTTCATGGATCGGTGATCACAACACTTCGCGGTTTGGATCTTAGGTGTAATAATGACCATTCCACCCTTGAATAACCCCTTTGGAAAAGTTTATTAAAATGTGAAAATAGGACAAGGAATTGAAGGCTATGAACCAACGGTGGTGATAAGTACAGCTGTACTTGGAGACAAGGTCGAAATCCGGGTAAAAGACAACGGCAATGGCATCCCTGAAGGTATTCGGGATAAGATTTTTCAGCCGTTTTTCACGACTAAGCCGACGGGGAAGGGGACTGGGCTGGGCTTGAGTTTGGCTTATGATATTGTGACGAAAAGGAATGGGGGGACTTTTGATTTCAAAACAAATGAAGGCGAAGGAACAAATTTTCTATTGGTTCTGCCTATCGAATAATTTTTAAAGCAAACGGGGCCGGCTAACATTTCTTTATTATACAGTGCTAGAGTTTATGATGTAACGTGCCAAATGAAAACCTGCGTAAGCGCTGACATCTTATTTGTTCATTTTAGTTTGCTACCGGTGCTGGACAAATCGAAAGCTACTTGACCTAGTTCAGGAGCAATGTTGGCATGTGATATTGCGACAAAGGGGCGGGTAACTAACATTGGATACAAATCAAGAAAAAGGGTCAGCATTTACCATATTTTTACCCCATTTTTAACCTAACTTACCTCCAAAAATATTTCATATGTCGGTTAAGTCAAAAATCCTCATCGTTACCGGTGATTCCGGGGAAAGTTACGAGTGCCTGTACGCCAAACACCGGTTTGAAGAAGCCGGTTATCAATCAGTAATTGCTGCGCCAAGCAAAAAAAGAATGAACTTGGTCATCCACGACTTTGAACCAGGATGGGATACCTACGTTGAAAAACCCGGCTATCTGGTGGAATCAGATATTGCCTTTTCGGAAGTAAACACCCAGGATTACCTCGCTATTCTGTTGTTGGGGGGACGTGCTCCCGAGTTTTTACGCCATGATCCCCGCGTCATTCAAATCGTCCAGGAGTTTGACAAACAAGAAAAATTCATTTTTTCGATTTGTCATGGCATCCAAATTTTGACGGCCGCAGGTTTGGTAAAAGGCAAAACCTTGACCTGTTATGAACATGTGCGATTTGAAGTGGAATCCTGTGGCGGTACCTTTGATGGCAAATCAGAAGCCGTGAGAGATGGTCGTTATGTGAGTGGACAAACCTGGCAGTCGCACCCTGATTTCTACCGCATGGTTTTTGAATGTTTGTCAGCGAATTAACCCTGATCCGTTATGAGTACAAAACGCAAAATCATGGTAGTCGATGATGAAGAAGACATCGCGCTACTCATCCGCCATAAATTCCGCAACCAAATTCGCAATGATGAATACGAGTTCATTTTTGCCAAAAACGGGATAGAAGCCCTCCAAAAACTTCAAGAACACCCCGATTTGGACATGGTTTTTAGCGACATCAACATGCCTGAAATGGATGGTTTGACCTTGCTCCGAAAGGTCAAGTTCATCAATCCACTTTTGCGCACCGTGATGATTTCAGCGTACAGCGATATGGCCAACATCCGTCAGGCCATGAATGGCGGCGCCTTCGACTTTATCGGTAAACCCTTGGATTTTGAAGACTTTGAACTAACGCTCGAGAAAACGCTACAATTTGTAGAACATTTTAAAAACTCACATCAAGCCATAGAGGAGAATAGTTTGCTCAACCTCCGCACCCAAGAATTGGCCAAAAAAAACGAGGAAATAGAATTGCTGCTCAAGGAGGTCCACCACCGCGTCAAAAACAATCTTCAGACCATCTCCAGCATGCTTAATCTCCAATCCGCGACCATTACCGATGAAACGGCACTCCGTGCGGTACGGGAAAGTCAGGATCGGGTGCGCTCGATGTCCTTGATTCATCAGAAATTGTATCAAGGTAAAAACATTGCTACGGTAGAAATGAAGGATTATTTAATGGAACTCAGTCGTACTTTGTTGTATTCTTTTGGGGCAGAAAACGGAAGGGTTAAATTGGCCTTCCCCATGTCGGAATTGGAATTGGATGTCGATACTGCCATTCCTTTGGGTTTGATTTCCAATGAACTGATCACCAACACGCTGAAGTACGCTTTTCCAGCCGGCCGCAGTGGAAGCATCGAGATTAGTTTGAATCAGGAAAATGAACAACTGTTCTGTCTGCGCATTGCTGACGACGGGGTAGGGATGCCGGAAGGCGTCAATGTTTTAGCGCCGGGCGGAACAGGATTTGGTAGCCGCTTGGTGCAGTTGCTGGCGATCCAATTGAATGGCAAAGTGGAATTACGTACCAATAAAGGCGTGGAGACCTTGGTTTGGTTTGAACCCTCGGGCGGCTAAGATTTGAATTTTTATAGATTGTTCGGTAAACTAGATATTTTTCAATTTATTATTCGTAAATCGCTAAGGAAAACAAAACAAGCAAGGCGGTTTTAATTTAAATCAGCTTGCGTTATTATTATCATTTAATCTATTGAAGATGAAAAATAATTTTTCCCGTCGCAATTTCCTTATTGCTACCCCCTTGGCTTCCTTAGGGTATTTGCTAGGCCGAGATGCGCTCGGCGCGCAGGGTTTAAGCTGGCTGAGCAAACCCAATTCCAAATTTGGGGGCGTACAAATTGGTACCATTACCTACTCCTTTCGCAGCATACTACACGACATCGATCAGTTGTTGCAGTTTTGTGTAAATGCCAACGTCAGCGCCATCGAAATGATGGGCGACCCCGCTGAAGATTTTGCTGGTAAACCTAAAAATCCGAATCCTTTCCGCATGGGGCCGCCTACCACAGGTCCGCGTCCGCCGCTGACGGAAGAGCAAAAGGCACAGATGGCGGATTATAGTAAAAAAGTAGCCGAATGGCGCGCGACCGTAGCGATGGATAAATTTGAAGAAATTCGCAAAAAATACCATGCTGCAGGGGTGAAAATATACACATTTAAACCCAACGCACTTGGTTCCAATAATTCGGATGAGGAGGTTGAATACGCGTTGAAAGCCGCCAAAGCCTTAGGCGCTACTTCTGTAACCATCGAATTGCCCACTGATCCAGCGCAATCCAAGCGTTTGGGGGATTTAGGGGCAAAACATAAGGTGTATATCGGTTACCACAACCATACCCAAGCTACGGATACCCTTTGGGATGTAGCCCTCAGCCAGTCGCCTTACAATTCCATGAACTTGGATTGTGGGCACTACATCGCCGCGGGAGGAAACAACACCAAGGAAACCCTCTTGGCTTTGATCGAAGCCAAACACGATCGCATCACCAGCATGCACCTCAAAGACCGTACAACACCCGCCAACGGAGCCGGCAATGTAGTCTGGGGTAAAGGTGATACACCCATCAAGGAAATCTTGCTGTTGATGAAGGCAAAAAAATACAAATTTCCGGCCACAGCCGAGTTGGAATATGAGGTTCCTGCAGGTTCGGATGCGGTAAAAGAATTGGCAAAATGTGTAGATTTTGCAAAAAATATATTGAGCTAACCGGAGTTTTGAATTGAGATTCCTTTCTTGCTGCCCTTCATAGCAAACGCACGAATGCCACATGTGACCTCGTAAAGGTCTAAGGTTTGTAATATTCCCCCCCAACGCAAACTTTAGACCTCACCGAAGTCAGTATTAATTTCAAGCCTTTGCCCTTGCCGCCCTTAGGGTAGCCAGCTTTATAAAGAAAAATAACATAAATCACGCAGCTGCCCTTAGGGGAGCCATCTGAAAACGTGGAATAAGATAGCTGCCCCACGGGTAGCCACGAACACAATCGGATTTTTTTCTACCAAGATACCTGCCCGGCGGGCAGAGGAGCAGTTTCGGGAAAGATTAAATTTTGCTTATGGTCAGAAAAAAGCATGATTTTGAAATTTAGGAGGCTGTTTTTCCTTTCATCGATTTGGATGCTGAGCGATCTGCCGATTAGCTACAATGACTTTATTGATGGTTAAAATACGTGCAGGTCTTAAACCGGAAATTACGGAGATTGATTTTAAAAAAGAGGTTATCGTAGCTCAGCCCCCTGGTCCTGAGCCACGATACTATATTGGCTACTTACTTGAATTTAGTTATTTTAAACCATCTCGATAATTCATAGATCAATATCATCGGGCCCTTCAAATGGGATAATAAACGACATTTGATAATTAACCTTTGCCTCGGTTTCGGCATTTTCGGCGCTTTCTTCGTGTTCAACCCCGCTCTTTTTGGGCCAAATATGAAACCCTCCCCGCGAAAAAGGAAAAATCTCCCATGAACCCCAAATCCCTTTCTCGTCAACTTTGCCGTCATAAAACACCTTGTGCGTCTGATAACTTTTGGTCAATCGACACCAGAGGGCGCTGGTATCATAGTCGCCATTCCAAGAAAACGCGCCCACCGTATCCGACCCGCCACCACTGACCATACCCTGTTGGAAGGTTAAGAAAATGGACATTTTATTTTGATAAGCCCCGGGGCCTTCACCATACATGAAAAAACCTTCCCATTCGCCGCTGGGGAAAAGCGGATGCGTTTCTGAGTTGTCGTTTTTGTTTGGACCTGACATGTTGTTATTGTGTTTTGGTGGAGTCTGGTTTGATGCGGTAACCAGAACTAAACTGACCATTTTTATCTTTGGCTAGGTGGTTGTCTAATTCTTCAAAAGTGGCTTTATCTGCGGCTTCCACCACAGTATTTTTGTAGTAAATATGGTTTTTGTCCCGGGCATAAAGCCGTTTAATGCCGACCAGCGTGGGTAAATCCACCTCATCTGGCATTTTTTCCCAGCTTACATCTTTACCCAGACTCAGGTACCAAGCCCCGTTTTTATCTTTAAACATGTTTTCGCAAACCCTTTTGAAACTTTGCCCATCAGCCCCAGGCAATTGCCCGTTACTCCAGTATACCACATGTTTGTCATGCGCCAAATTGTAGCCGTTGAACATCGGTACAAACACAAAAGTTCCCGCATCTGCGCCTTCGATTACCGATTCCTGCTTATACACTTTTTTGCTATCCCGCACATAAGCAACTGTGACGGGATCATCGGAATAAGGCTTATCCTGACAATTGGGCACAGCCCCAAAATGAGCGCCATCCTCGCTGATCATTTTTTCGACATAAAAACCGTGTTTATTGTCCTTGCCATATAAATCACCCAAATACTCGAAGGAGGCTGGATCCGCCTTGGGAATCACTAAATAGGTATAAAAAACATGGTCTTTGTCCTTTCCATAGTCATTGTTGATGGATTTAAAACTGCGGTAATCGGCTTCATCGATGACGAAGCCGGTAGCAGGGAATCCATGAAAATGCCACACTTGATGATTGCGAACGAGGTAGCCATTGCGCCAATTATCCGGGATAGTACAGCTTTTTAACAGGAGGGCTAAAGCTACGGCAAACAATTTTTTAAACATGGTAAGGGAAGTTTTAGGTGAATGAGGATATCGTTTGAAAGCCAAGTTACAACCAAGCTTGGAATAATGAGCGATCATTTTAGTATATTTCAGATGCCATTCACCCCCGAAGGGATCCGAAACTGGTATGGAAGCGCAACCCCCAAAGTTTTTGGAGGGTAGCGATTATCATAATGAGATTTTCGCTTCACGAACGTACACCTTAGAGCTTTGCATGAAGCCAGCGGCTAACACCTCTGTTGCGTTTGCCCTAGTACAGCCCTTGGTAAGAAATAATCTCCCCGTTTTGAAAAAAAACTGATCAACCAGTTGTTGCTTTAAGCTAGGGGCCTGAGTACGCATTTCAGGCGTCAGACATCGAGAGCGAAGGAAAAGTAAGCTGCTGATTAAGCATATTCTTTCTTCTATTTTCCAATTGGTCAAGACTTTGACCTATATTTTTTTATTTCTAAAATTAACGCCTAGAAGTTGAGCTATAGTTTGTCTTATTGTTCTATCTTTGTATCAGACGACCTTTATCATTCTTACATGTTCCATTGTTGCTGCTGCTGTGCGTGGATTCTTTTATTGAATCGCCATATTGGACGAAACCATAGGGTGGAACTGACAAATCTTTCTCATGAAACAAACGCTACTTGCCTTAGTACTGTTCCTTGTTGCTTATTCCGATCTACAGGCCGCTTCCTATAGCGTAACCAATACCACCGACTTCGGTGCGGGTTCGCTTCGCCAAGCCCTTGCGGATGCCAATAGGTACCCCGGTGCCGATTTAATTACCCTTTCAGCATCATTGAGTAGTCCTTTCACTTTGGTGAATAGTAAAGGGGAAGCAGTGACGACTCAGCCGGTAGTTTCTCCTTTAGCTGTTATTTATGTCAATGCCAACGCCAGCGGTCTCGACAACGGTACTAGTTGGACGAATGCCTATAGATATCTTCAAGATGCTCTGGCTTATGCCTGCGCTAACAATAGCAGTAACGTACAAATTTGGGTCGCCAAAGGTACCTACTTCCCCGACGAAGGCACCGGAAAAACCAATAACGATCGCAACAGCACCTTTCAACTTTGCAATAATGTAGCGGTCTACGGCGGCTTTGTCGGCACCGAGACGCTATTCAGCGCGCGCAACATCACGGCCAACGTCAGCATCCTCAGTGGCGACTTTACGCAAAACGATGGGGCGAACTTTGCCAATAATGGTGATAATGCCTACCATGTCACCAGCGGTTCGGGTACCGATGGTACGGCTATTCTTAATGGCTTCAGCATTATCGGGGGAAATGCAAGTGGTGGCTTCGGCGGCGGGATGTATAATGATTTCGGCTCACCCAGCGTGGCCAACTGTACTTTTTCCGGCAACTCGGCTAACAGAGCTGCCGGGATGTATATTGTTAATGCCTCACCCAGCGTAACCAACTGTACTTTTTCCGGCAACTCGGCTGGCCTCGTAGGTGGCGGAATTTATATTGATTCAGGCTCACCCAGCGTGATCAACTGTACTTTTTCCGGCAACTCGGCTGTTTACGCTGGTGGGGGGATATATAATTATGATTTAGGCTCACCCATCGTGATCAACTGTACTTTTTCCGGCAACTCATCTACAGAATCCGGTGGCGGGATGTATAATGATACTTTCACCTCACCCAGCGTGATCAACTGTATTTTTTCCGGCAACTCGGCTGGGTATGAAGGTGGAGGGATGTATAATCGTAATCGCTCCTCACCCAACGTGATCAACTGTACTTTTTCCGGCAACTCGGCTACCATCAACGGTGGCGGGATCTATAATGCTTACCTCTGCTCACCCAGCCTAACCAACTGTATCATTTGGAATAACCGCGCAAATGGCGTAACCAATACTGCCAGTGCTTCTATTTATAATAATGGCGGCACTCCGACGATTTCTTATAGCCTCATCGCCAACTCCGGCGGCAGTGGCGCCTGGCAAACTGACTTCGGAACTGACAGTGGCAGCAATAAAGATGTAGATCCGAACTTTATCACGTCGGTTGATCCCGCTACAGCACCGACCATAGCGGGGAATCTACGTTTACTTCTTTCTTCCCCAGCCATCAATATGGGCAACAATGCGGCAGTCCCCGTCGATTCCAAAGATGTGAACAACAATGGAAACCTGACTGAACCTACCCCTGATCTCGATGGTAAACCCCGTATCTTGGAAACTACTGTGGATCTGGGGCCTTATGAGCAGCTCAAGAAACTTGAGGCCTGTGGTTGTCAAGCCATCATCACAGTGAGTTTAGACAAAAACTGTGGTTTTCAGCTCACTCCTTCTATGGTGTCGGGAGGCAATTGCTTCTCGGGCACGGTACGGGTAATGGATTCCAACCCCAGCAATGGCGCATGGATCGATTGCGCTGGAGTATGGACGTACGGTTTGTTTGATGACTTCGACAACCTGATCTGTTGGGGAAAAGTAACGGCGGAAGACAAAACCGGGCTAAGCTACAAAACCAACTTCTACTCCACACCGCTGCAGTGTAGCGACATCAATATCGTGCTCAACAATGCCAAAACCATTGGCGATGTCGGTACCGTGGTTAGCCCTGGCTTTAGCACTAGCAATGATGATGTCAAAAACGTAGGCCAAGTCATTTTTACCGACAACTGCGCCACCTGTGGCTGCACCGTTACCCGCAAATGGAGCGATAAAGTGATTTACTTCGGCTGCGATAGCATCAGTAGCAAGCGTATCCCTAACTTGTTTGCTACCATTTTCCGGACTTGGTCGGGAGTAGATTGCAACGGCAATACTACGGTGACGGTACAAGAAATCAACTTCGTCCGTCCTAGGTTGGAAGATTTCCGCTTCTTGGATGACGCCGAAACCGAGCTTTCGGATGGTAAACCATATAATGCTATTACAGTGTACAACCGCTGTTCGCCCGATGAGACAGCAATCAAAACAAATGATTACATTCCCTACATCACCAGCTATTTTGGCAACAAGATCTATTTGGATAAACAAGAATGCAACTTCTCAGTAGGCACTTTGGTTGATCAACGTTTCCCAATTTGCCAAGGCACGGGCATCAAAATCGACCGCAAGATCCCGATTTTCGACTGGTGTGCGGGCAAAATCGTAGATACCCTGCGGGTGCTGATCAAAATCGGTGACTTCGAAGCGCCCAAACTGGCGCTTCCGGCCAAGTTACCGATCCTGCTGTCGACTGGACCGATGGATTGCACGGCTTCCTTGCTGACTACGCCAGCTGGATTGGAAAAAGCCCTGGGCATTTCCCTTACCGACAACTGCAAACTGGCCAGCGTAAGCGCACGCCTCAAAACCCGTGGTAAACTGGTTTACGGCATCTGGGTAGATGAAACGACCTGGTTTAACGTGGACTACCGCGTGGCCAACGGCTT
>JBBRGN010000073.1:0-17533 GCA_038240665.1 Chitinophagales bacterium
ATATGGCGATAGCACCCAACTGAGCAAAACCATATTCGATATAGTAAAAAGGTACTTCAAAGAGATGCAGCTGTTTGTGCCACAAATACTCGAGGTAATGATCCAATCCTTCGTACTCAACTTCATTAGGTGTGAACTTGCGTAACGTTGCCATCCATTGATATTTGCGTTCTTCTGGCGTATGTTGAGGATGGGTATACAACCAATGTTGGAAATTATCAACCGTAGCAATCCAAGGAAGTACCTTAAGCACATTTTCCAATTGGGTTATTTTGGCGCGTTTAAGATCAATGGGGTCAGGAAAAAAAATGTCCCAATGCTCCATGGTGAGCAGCTCCATCGTCATCGCTGCAAGCTCGGCAATTTCTGAAGGGAACCGGCGGGCTGAAAGGAGTTCTAATTCACGGGTCAAGTAAAAATGGATGGCATGACCACTCTCGTGCATGAGCGTACGCAGGTCGTTGAGCGTATGCGTGGCATTCATAAACAAATAAGGCATTCGAGAGGCCTGAAGTGGCATGTTGTATCCGCCTGGACGCTTACCAGGTCTTGATTCCAAGTCCAAGTAGCCCATCTCATTAATGGTTGATATAACGGCCGCAAAATTAGGATGAACTCTTCCTAGGCAGGTGATGCTATTGTCAATCAGCTCCTCCATGCTATGAAAAGGCAACAGCGGACTCTTACCTCCCGTATCGTTGTTTAAATCCCAAGGGCGCAGTTCTTCAATATCCAATTCCTGCTTACGGATGCGGTAAAGATCGTTGAGGATGGGCAAAATTTCAGTAGCAATGCTGTCGTGCAGTTGCAAGCAATCCTCAGGAGTGTAATCCAAACGCCCCAAAGAACGGAAAGCATAGTCGCGATAATTATCGAACCCTACATTGTGAGCTATTTTTTGGCGCTGCACCAGTAAGTCATCAAAAAGTGATTCCAGCGTACCGGTATCTTGGAGGATCCGTTGATTTATTTTGAAATAAATTTGCTGCCGACGACTCCGGTCAGTTTCTTCCAAAATGGTGTTAGCCTGCTGAATGGTCATTTGCTTGCCATCCACACCAATCATCATTTGAGAAAAAATACGCCCGTACTCTTTGGTTTGTAGATGAATTTTAGTTTGGATGGGGACATTGTCCTCCTGGTAAAGTGCTACGGCATTGCGCACGATGCGGAGATAGATGCCATATTTTTCAGCGTCCAGCGTAAAAAGAAAGGGCGAAGCTACCAGCTTAAGATTCAGCCAATGATCATAAGGCGCAATCTGCGGTACAATGCTTTTGATGGCATATTGATAGCGTTCTACGGCCTGCAGATCATCACTGTTCGCAGAAAGGTTAATGTAGCGCCAAGATAAGGTTTCGCCCAACATGGCGTCCAATTGGCTTCGGTCTTTGATCCAGTTTTCCAGCCCTTGGTTGTCGGGTATGGGCCGGTCTAGCAACTCCTGATAAAGTGGCGCTGCATCCTCCCATTGTTCGAATGCAGGCAAACTTGAGTTACCATCCCTAATACCAGTCATTGTGGTCGCCCCTTGATTACGCATTGTCATTAGCAAAAATTTCAAAAAAATTTATACTAGGTTAACCTTTGTCAACACATGGCACTGCACAATCTGCTAATTACATCGCTGGAGGGGGGAAAAGAGGACTTGTCCAAGGGATGGTTTGGTTATTCTTCTTCCGAAGCGTCATTATTACTGGCTTCTTCCTCCGCTTCAGTAGCAGCCAACAGGCCACGTTCATTCAAAAAGGTAAACCATTTGATAACTTTCTTCATATCGCCGATGTGGACGCGATCGCGGTCGTAATTGGGAAGTATTTCGTTGAAGTACTGCTGCAAATCGCGGTTAGGTGCATTGACCTCTACAATTGGCGTCGTCTCCAGTTTTTCCAAAATACTTTTGAACACAATTTTCAACTCTACCGATTCACCATCATCAGTGTAAATGCCGATCGATTCTAAAGGGGTAAATTGATGTTGCCGGGTAGAAGCAAACCTTCGTTTTCCACTGGCTAAATCTTCTACGATTAAACCGTTGGATCGGTTGGCAATCATTTTAAATAATCCTGATAAGCCGCTCACTGCGACTAGCCCTTCTAACTTCATGTTTTGTAATTTTTGCAAAAGAGATCGCAAAGTTAAAAAACAAAAGTGAAACCTAGCAGTCTGATTAACGGCTTGTGGAAAGAATCGCTGTGTACAAATGGAGTAGATATTGGTATGCCTCTGTTGAGATAAAGGTAAGTATTTTTTAGAAAACGGCAAAAAAATAATTTTAAGCCTTTGAAAAAAAACGCTGAACATTCATTCTAGACCCGGAAAATTGCAAAGAGGCGTCAAAAAAACGCCTCCTTGCCCTGTTTTTGAGTTCAATCGCTACTGTTGTACCAATATTTATTCTTTTTCCCAATGGGTACCTTCTTTTCCATCTTTGAGGACGATTCCAACGGCTTTGAGGGTATCGCGAATTTTATCGGCAGCGCCCCAATCTTTGCGGGTTCGGGCATCGCTGCGCATCTCAATAACGAGTTGCATCAATCCATCCATCGTGGCGTACTGGTCATCTCCGCCAGCGGTAGTTTCGTCGAGCAAACCAAAAATGGTGAACACAAAATCCTGAAAAGTGGATTTTAAAAGATCTAAAGTAGCTAACGACAACCCTGCGATGGACAAATGGCCATCTTTTAAGCTGTTGATTTTACTGACCAGCTCAAACAACTTCGCCATTGCCTTGGGGGTATTGAAGTCGTCGCTCATTTCATCGTTAACGCCCTCCATGAACGCCAATACTTCGGCATCCAATTCGCCTGCCGTTGCGTCAATTGGTACCGATAACCCAGTTAATGCGGCAATGCCATCCATTAAGCGGCGATAGCCTTTTTCTGCGGCTTGCAGTGCTTCATCAGTAAGATCAAGGGTGCTGCGGTAGTGAGATTGCAACATAAAAAAGCGAACGGCCATTGGCGAGTAGCCTTTGGTAACGTGGGAGCTGTTGCCGGTGAACAACTCATTGGGCATGATGGAATTGCCATCGCTTTTTGACATTTTTTTGCCATTCAATAGCAACATGTTGGTGTGCATCCAGTAACGTGCCGGGGCACCGCCACAAGAGCCAAAGTTTTGTGCTACTTCGTTTTCGTGATGCGGAAATTTTAGGTCGTTTCCGCCGCCGTGAATGTCAAATTGTAGACCGAGGTATTTGGTACTCATCGCCGAACACTCCAAGTGCCAGCCTGGGAAGCCCACCGACCACGGTGAATTCCAATGCATTAAATGGCTGGGATCGGCCTTAATCCAAATTGCAAAATCAGAGGGATGTCGTTTTTCTTCTTGGTTTTTGAGGTTATCGCGTGATTCAGCGATCAACTCTTCTAGTTTTCTTCCCGAAAGCTCGCCATAAAGTCCGCTATCATTGGCGTATTTGGTGGTATCAAAATATACCGACCCATTGGATACATAAGCAAAGCCATTGTCCAATATTTTTTGTACCATTTCGATTTGCTCGGGGATATGTCCAGTAGCACGGGGCTCGATGCTAGGGGGAAGCGTATTGAATACCTGCATCATATGGTGAAAACCATTGGTGTATTTCTGCGCAACTTCCATGGGTTCGAGCTGCTCCAAGCGGGCACGTTTGGCCAATTTGTCTTCCGCGCCCGTGTCCACATCGCCTTCAAGGTGCCCCACATCGGTAATGTTTCGTACATATCGGACTTTGTAACCCAGATAAAGTAAATAGCGGTAGATGACATCGAAACTTACAAAAGTGCGGCAATTGCCCAAGTGTACATCATTGTAAACGGTGGGGCCACACACATACATGCCAATCCCGCCTGGTGTCAAGGGTTCAAAGACGCTTTTTTCTCTTTTCAGGCTGTTGTAGATCTTTAGTTCGGTGTTCATTGCTTTTTTGGTGTTGAAGTCATGGGCGGTTTTGCCTTTCTTAGGGCCGCAAAAATAAATAAAATTAACGGTTCTTGGGAATGAGCTAACCCTAATGATGCGGAATTTCAAAATCGACCACAACCGAACGGTGATCGGAAAAACCGGGTTTTCCTCGCTTACAGGAAACCACCTTAAATCTGGGGTCGGTTAGCACATAATCGATACGCAACCCAGGAATAAGGCCGGCATAAGTAAATCCTAATCCCCAACCCCTCATCTTAAACGTATCTTTTAAGCGAATGGTCAGCGTCTCATAGCTATAGGATTGAGGGACATCGTTAAAATCGCCACAAAGCACGACTGGATAAGGACTCTGGGCGATCAATCGAGCAATTATTGCCGATTGCTCTGCTCTTTTACGAGCAGCACGGCGGAACCGCGCAAAAATCCCGCGGATATTGAGCCAGGTTTTTTTTTCTTGTAAACTGCCATTTTCTGCAACCTCGTTGGCGAGATGGGTGATGGCGTTGGATTGTAAGTGGATATTGAAAACGCGGATTTTATCGCTACCGATTTGGAGATCGGCAATCCGGTAGCCATTGGTAGATCCAAAAAAATGTACTTCGGAATTGAGGATAGGATAACGGGAAAAAATAGCAAACTCTTCTTTTTTTCGCCAAACGCCGTAGGGCATTTTACCTTCTTCTTTGATGGCGGGTAAAAAAAACTTTTCAACGTTAGGATAATAGGCAAACTCCTGTAAACACAAAATATCCGGTTGGAGTTGCTTCATCTGGGTTTGCCAGAAGGGAACACTGCGCTTGATATCGCGTACATACCCAAAACCAAAAACATTGTAAGTCATGATGCGCACCCGATCAGGCAGTGGCGGAGCGGAGATATTCATACCAACAATGGTACGCAACTGGCTCCATCCAACTAGGATAGCTCCCATCGACAAAGCAAAATACCACTGGCGTCGGATTCCCCAAAGGGCGATAAAAATTAAATTGAGTACCAATAAGGTAGGGTAAAGCAATCCTAAAAACGCGAAAGGCCATAAAAAACCAGGGCTGATGGAGGGAGCAAAATAAGCGCCAAGGGTGAGTAAGATGATCAGCACATTGGCCCAGCGTAGAGATCTTTGCACCGCTTATTTTTTACTGGCGTTGAATAAAAATTCTTTTTCTTCATCGGATAGACTTTCGTAGCCAGATTGCTTTATTTTATCAAGGATATCATCCAGTTGTTCTTGATGAGATCGCGAGTGATCATCTGAAACAGAACGCGCTTTGCGGCTGTTGGCTTTATTGACGTTGGCTTTTTGGGTTGCCTGGGGATTGCGGTAGGCCACATGCGGCTTCGGTTTGCTTTTTTTGAAAAACTCGCCAGTGAATACCCGTTCCAAAAATTTGATTAACCGGTTGATCGGCATGGCCAAATCGGTACCTAATTGAAGTTGCCAAGCATACAGAATACCAAAAAAAGCGCCGCCTAAATGCGCAAAAGCGCCGCCTTCAAAACCATTGGCACTAGAAATGGTAATGAAATTGAGAAAAATCAACACCGCTACGATGTATTTGAGTTTTACATCACCAATAATGAAGAACCGCATGATGTAATTGGGGGCGATGGTTCCTGAAGCGCCCAAAACGGCCATCACCGCCGCTGAAGCACCCAAAGCATGACCCACGCCGGGGTGGGCAGGTATGGTATTGGCGGTAAGTAGGTATACAAAAGCACCGGCCAAACCACCCATCAAGTAGATCGGCAGAATGCGGTGATTGCCAATAAAATCCCCTAATATCAACCCAAACCAGTACATCCACAGCATATTCCAAAAGAGGTGAAAAAACCCTTCGTGCAAGAACATGTGCGTGATGATGCTCCAAGGATGGTACAAGAGGTCGACTAGACTTGCATGCAAGGTGAAAAAACCGAGAATACCATCAAACATGGAAGTATCGTTTTTCCAACCATTGACCACAAATAAGACAATCCGAATCAGGTTGATGATTACAAAAACGGCAATATTGACGATGATAATACGCGTAACCATATTGCCGTAACTGAACTCCCGCTTAACATCATCCCAAATCGAACGTAGCATGTTTTTTTTATTCAAACTGATGATAAGAAAGGGGCAAAATCCACACAAAATTTCGTCTCCGATCCTAAAGTAAAATGCTCCTAAAAATAAACGCTTGTTCCTTCTTTTTCAAGAGGGTTGGCGCTATATTTCGCTATAATTTGGTTCCAAAACGCCACCAATACTGGATCAATAAAAAACCAAAAAGCGCGCCACCTAAATGCGCAAAATGCGCTACTCCTGATTGATAGCCGCTGATGCCTAAGGCCAATTCCAAACCCGCGAAAATGATAACATACAACCAAGCGGGCAGGGAGATAGGAGGAAACAACATTTGGATGATATTGTTGGGGAAAAGCATACCATATGCGGCCAATACCCCAAAGATAGCTCCTGAAGCACCCAACATCGGCACATCTACCGTGAGCGGGCTTACTTTTCCTGTACTCAATTCCCAATATTGCACCAAAAAATTAAGCGCCAATGCGCCAAATCCAGTAAAGAAGTAATAAACTAAAAAACGACGGCTACCCCAAACCATCTCAATACCAGGACCAAAAACAGCTAATGCCAGCATGTTAAAAATCAAGTGCATGGGATTGGCATGCATAAACATATAGGTGACGATCTGGAAAGGTCGAAAATAGGCTGAGGTAGGATAAAACACCGCCAGCATATAACGCCCCCAAGCCCTGAGGTTGACGGATTCCCCCATATTGATGGCTTCATAAACCGCACTAGAGGGATCGCCCAAAACCAATTGAGTACCAAAAAACATCAATACGTTGATAATCAATAATTGACGTACAACATCAGTAAGTCGCATCATATGCTGGGCATTGTATTTCTTCTAGTTGAACCCTAAAATTAATGATCAAACTGTTTTTCTAAGGCATCTAGTTCAAAGGAGGTGAAACATTTTCTACCAAATGGACTGCGGTAAGGAAGTTCGCAAGCAAAAAGCTGATCAATCAACCCCTGCATTTCCTGCTCATTCAGCAGTTTTCCTCTTTTGATGGCTGCGCTACGCGCTATTGAGCGCGCGATGCTTTCGCGGATTCCGGTTTCCAAAGCCAATCCCGCTTTGTGTTGTTCTAATAAGGTCTCTAGCAATGCTCTTTCGTCTTGCTTACCGGCAAGCTCCACCGGCAAACCATTAACGACAAAGGAATTTACCCCAAATTCTTGAATATCAAAACCTAAAATTTGAACTTCGGGTAATAAATCCCGAAAAAGTAAGGCATCATTGGGTGTAAACGTCACGGTGACCGGGAACAACTGTTGTTGGGATGTGCTTCTGCGCTCGCTGAGCAGGTTTAAATACTTCTCAAACAAGATTCGCTCATGGGCAGCTTGCTGGTCGATCAACAAAAAACCGGATTTAATCTGGCTAACGATGTACGCGCCGTGAATTTGATAAGGCGATTTTTTGATCTGTCCCAGTGATGGTAGCTTTGTTCCATCTTCTGCATCGTCTTCATTTAAAGAACTGCTGATGGTAACGGATCTATTGGCAATTGGTTCCTCAGAACCGAAATCGCTATTTTGATCTGCTCCACTGGTTTGCTGACCAACGCCATCATAAAGACTTTGCCAATTTTTTAAGTTGGACTTTTCCCGCTGAACGGGTCGATCTCGGAATGGATTGGTTTTTACCTCTTCTTCGTTGTTGGAATAAGATCCTTTTACCGCCGTGTCGTTGTTTTCTTTTCGATTGCTGCGCTCCCCGATGTAGGGCACATTAAAAGAGGTTTCTTGATCAAAATCCAAGGAAGGCATTACCGCATATTGACCTAGCGCATGCCTTACTGCAACCCGCAGATAATTGTACACCAAACGCTCGTCGCTAAATTTGATCTCCTGCTTGGTGGGATGCACATTGACGTCGATGTTCGAAGGATCAATTTGGATAAAAAGGGTATAAAAAGGAAAAGATTCCTTAGGCAACACATTTTCGTAAGCCGTCATAATGGCGTGGTGCAAATGAGGGCTTTTGATGAACCGACCATTGACAAAAAAGAGCTGTTCTCCACGGGTTTTTTTGGCATATTCTGGTTTGCCCACAAAACCGCTCAGGTGCATTACATCGGTTTCTTCATCGACCGGCACCAAATTTTGATTCAGCTGACTTCTAAACACATTGGTCAAGCGTTGGCGGAGGTTACCCGCCGGAAGGTGCATAATCTCCTGATTGTTGTGATGGATGCTAAAAAAAATATCAGGATGAGCGATGGCGACTCTTTCAAACTCCGTCAATATATGTTTAAACTCTACCGTATCCGACTTTAAAAAAGCACGCCGCGCAGGCACGTTGAAAAACAAGTTTTTGACGGCAATGCTTGTTCCTGGCGCGGTTTGACAAGGTTCTTGCAACTTTATTTCGGAAGCTTCCATCACGATGTAGGTACCCATTTCGTCCATGTACTGGCGGGTACGCAATTCCACTCGAGCTACGGAAGCAATAGAAGCTAAGGCCTCTCCCCGAAAACCCATGGTTCGGATGGCAAAAAGATCATCAGCGGTGCGGATTTTTGAAGTTGCATGCCGACCAAATGACAATCGGGCATCGGCTTCGCTCATCCCACAACCATCATCGATTACTTGTACCAGCGTTCGTCCCGCGTCCTTGACAATCAGTTTAATGTTCTTACTTCCTGCGTCTACAGCGTTTTCCAGCAACTCCTTTACCAAAGAAGCTGGTCTTTGGATAACTTCTCCAGCAGCAATCTGATTGGCAATGGCGTCGGGTAGCAGCTGAATTACATCAGCCATATTGATATTGCTTTTTTTAAAATGAAATACGAAACTCTTAAACGAAGTTCCCGACACAAAGGTGGTACTTCCTGCTTAATATTTCTACTGATTGGTGCTATTTTTCCCCAATACCTTTTCAAAACAGGAAAGCCGTCCGCTTTGTTCTTTTCCTCGGTAGGTGGCCTAAAAATAAACCCAGGATCAGCGGTTTTTTTTATTTGATCCTCCTTTCTAGGAAATAAAACTTACCACTACCATAAAACGTTATTTGCGTCTGTTACCTTTGCAGGAAATTACCATACCGCACAAATATGAGTGACTCTATAAAACACGAATGTGGTGTTGCCCTCATTCGTTTGCTCAAGCCATTGGAATTCTATGAAGAAAAATATGGCTCTTCTTTGTATGGCCTAGAGAAAATGCGCTTATTGCTCCAAAAACAACGCAATCGGGGTCAGGATGGTGCCGGGCTAGCCACCATCAAGCTTCACCCCAAACCGGGTACCAAATACATCAGCCGCAAACGGAGCGTTGCTTCCAACTACTTGGATGATCTTTTTGAACAGGTGATGCGGCATTTTAAAGACCTACCAGAAGATCAACTTCATGATTCGGCTTGGCTTAGAGACAACAAACCCTACACTGGAGAATTGCTCTTGGGGCACCTGCGCTACGGTACCCACGGTGATAATTCCATCGAAACTTGTCATCCTTTTTTGCGACAAAACAACTGGATAAACCGTGTATTGCTGCTAGCAGGTAACTTTAACCTCACCAACGTTGACGAATTGTTTACGGAATTGGTGGAACTGGGGCAGTATCCGAAGGAAAAATCTGATACGGTAACGGTACTGGAAAAAATTGGCCATTTTCTGGATGATGAAGTGCAGCGGCTCCACACTTGGTACAAACCCGACGGGATGACCAATCGGGAAATCAACGACCTTATCTTTGAGAACCTTGATATTCAGCGCTTGCTGCGCCGTGCTAGTAAAAAATTTGATGGTGGCTACGTTATGGCAGGTTTGTTAGGACATGGTGATGCTTTTGTAATGCGCGATCCCAATGGCATTCGTCCGGCATTCTATTACCAAGATGACGAAGTGGTAGCGGTAGCTTCTGAGCGCCCCGCCATTCAAACGGCTTTTGATGTGCACATCAGCAAAGTAAAGGAAGTTGCTCCCGGACATGCGCTGATCATCAAAGCCAATGGCCGGGTAGAGGAAAAAATGTTCATCGAGCCGGGCGAACGCAAAGGTTGCTCTTTTGAACGGATTTATTTTTCCAGAGGGAATGACCGCGATATTTATTTGGAGCGCAAAAAACTGGGTTACCAATTGGTTGACCCCATTTTAGAGGCCGTGAACAACGATTTTGAAAATACCGTTTTTTCTTTTATCCCCAACACCGCCGAAACCGCGTTTATGGGAATGATCGAGCGCATCCACGAAAAATTGGATGAGATAAAACAAGAAAAAATCGTTACCCAACTTGCTGCTGGCACCTTGGATACCGCAGCCGTTGAAAAAATCATGGCGACCAAACCCCGGGTAGAGCGCCTGGTGGTCAAAGATGCTAAGGTGCGCACTTTTATCGCTGATACTACAGAAAGGGGGCGTTTGGTGTCGCACATTTACGACATTACCTATGGATTAGTGCACAACGATGTGGATACCTTGGTACTGCTGGATGATTCTATTGTACGCGGAACGACGCTCCGGGACAGCATCATTGAAATTGCCTCCCGATTGCGACCCAAAAAAATAATCATCGTTTCATCGGCACCACAAATCCGCTATCCTGATTGTTACGGCATTGATATGTCTCGATTGGGTGAATTTGTGGCCTTCCGCGCCTTGGTAGAACTGTTGAAAGAACGCGGTATGGAACACCTGATGCAAGAAACTTACCAGCGGTGCAAAGCACAAGCCAGTCTGCCTAAGGAATACATCAAAAACGAGGTCAAAGAACTTTATGATCATTTTACCGATCAAGAGGTTTCTCAAAAAATAGCCGAAATCGTCACCCCTGAAGGCATCAAACCCGAAATTGAAGTCATTTATCAGACGGTGGAAGGTTTGCAAAAAGCTTCGCCTATCAACAATGGCGATTGGTATTTTTCTGGTAACTACCCTACGCCTGGCGGAAATAAAGTAGCCAACCGCGCTTTTATCAATTACATGGAAAAAAGAGATGAACGCGCGTACTAAGGAATTTGTGGATTTTAGAGCTTGTTCCGGAATGTTATTTTGGGGCTTTTGTTTCTAAGGAATGATTCAACAATAAGGTATCAAATTAGACTCATTTCTTATTTAGGCCAGCAAAATAATTTTCCCGGGAGGTAGATCCTGCTCGCTTTTTGTCATACCGAGTAAAAAGCCGCCGCCGCCAGCACCACAAAGTTTGACGGTATACTTTCCCGTTTCCAAACCTGTTTGCCACAAAGATTCAAACCCGGCGGGAATCATAGGTTTTAAATCAGTCAATTGAACCGCGCTGATTTGCTGCATGACGCCCCATAAAGCCGACCAGTTGCCAAGCTGAAAAAGGGCAATAGCCTCTCCAGTTAAGGGTACATGTACCTTTTTAATATGCTCCAAAAAACTGCTCCCCGCACAACAGGCCATAAACCATTCCACCAGTGGCCCCGTGCTGCGCGATATTCCGGTATCCAATAAAAAAAAACGAAAACCCTGTGCTTCCTGTGGCCACTCTGGAACGCTAACCGAATCAATAGTTCCATCCGGATGCAAAAGCAAAGATTGATTGAGGTAACAAATCAAAGGATCCGTCCCGGAGCTAGCGCCATGAAAAAAACTTTCCAGTTGACCCAATATTTTTTTCAACAAGGGAAACTGAACGTGGTCATTTTTGGGGAGCGGATCGCGGGCATAGCGCGTATACAAAGCCGCGCACAATGCCCCTGAACTACCTGCTCCATAACCAGTAGGAATGTTCGAATCAAAATAAATGCCCGCACCAAGATCTGCTGCAAAGCGCTCAAGATCCAGGGTGCAAAGTAAAGCATTGGCCCTTTGTAAGTCTTGCAAATAGTTGAGCCAAGTCGATAGGTTTTGCTGCAAAGCAACAGCATCGGCAGCCTCCGTAAATTTCCAAATCCCTTCAAACCTAGTAAAAGGCGAAGCCAGGGCGGGTGAACCTTGCAACACCGTATGTTCACCGAAAAGCAGCAGTTTGGCAAAAAAATGATTCAATGGCGAAAGATTATTTAAGAACCCAAAGATAGACACTCAAGGGATTTTAGTACAAACTTATATTTCTGTTAAAAATTAGCAGAATCCATTCCTTCCCCCTACATTTGTCAAAATTTTAACCACTTTATCACTATGAAGAAAATCTTATTTGCGCTGATGTTGATCGTGGCGGCGATTGCCCCTGCTCTAGCGCAGAAATACGGCCATATGAATTATGGCAATGTTGTGACTGCTTTACCGGCTACTGCTGAAGCTGACAAACAGATGGAAGCATTCAAAAAGACTTTGGTCGACAAAGGCGAAGTGATGTCCAATAAATTGAAGGAAGATTACGTAGCTTTCTTGAAAGAAGATCAGGGAGGAACGTTATCTCCGCTACAAAAACAACAAAAACAGACTGCGCTGCAAGCTCAGCAAGAAGCAATCACCAAATACGAAGAAGAAGTACGCACCAAGTTGCAAGCAAAAAGAGATGAATTGATCAAGCCAATCACGGATAAAGTAGAAAAAGCAATCCAAGATGTGGCCAAGGAAGGTGCTTATGCCATGATTTTTGACACCAGCCAGTTCAACGCCATCCTTTTCGCCAAGGAATCAGAAGATATTACACCTAAAGTAAAGCTTAAATTGGGCATCAAATAGGACTTATCCTGTTGTCGATTTAGACTTACTTATAGAACAACAAGAGCCGGTTTGCTTCAAGCAGACTGGCTCTTGTCGTTTGGAGCCATCGCTGATTGAGGTCAAAAATTAATGCAACTCCAGATTGACTTTTACTTCTTGGTCTCCTTGTTTTATCATTGCCGAATACTTGCCACCATTAGTATCAAAGGAAATTTGTTGTGCTCCCGGCACATAGCTCTTGTCGGCACCCAACCTGATTGGAGCTTGCCCATTGTCGGGAGTAAGCGTAACGGTAACCGGAGTTGTTCCCGCCACATAAAAATCCAGTTGGTACAATCCGCTATCTGCATGGCGCATCAGGTGTACGGCACCCGAATTGACTTCTGCCACATATTGGTAAAAACCAGTAGAATAATGGGGTTGATTTATCCCCATTTTTGACAATCCAGCTTGAAGTTCCTTGATCCCTTTCCCCAAACGCCACAATAAACCAGAACGGTAGTTTTCAATCATGATCACAACCGGACCTTGATCGATGGCCAGGTATTGATTGGAGTACCATTTTTCTTTGGTGTTGTAGGAATCATAAAACCCCATCGGTCCAAACAGCCGATTGCCCTCATTGCGGTACAAATTGAGCAGCACTTGATAAGAAAAATATGGGGTGTATGGAAAAGAAGACAAGGCAGCGCTGGGCGTAATGGTGCCATTGTCTTCAGTAGGTTGATGGGCACCATAAAACTGAAAGTTGTCGCTGGCCGTAAGCCCCCAATTGCGCTCGGAATAAGCATACGATCGGGGAGCCCGTTCCAAACAATGCGCTCGATTAATCAGGGTTTGATTGACGTTTAGGGTCCAGTAATTGGTGCCTTCATCTTGCATCTCGCGGGGATCAAGACTCAAATACGAGTAATGAGCAAAAAACAAGGGGCCACCCCAGTCAAAACCCAATGGCAATAAGTATCCTAAGTAAGTCTTGCCATTCACATAATGTTCTGGTTCGCGTTTTTTCCAAGTATCCTCGTATACTTTTCGGGTGATCGGGTGCGTAGGCGAACCCATCGCCAGCACATAGGTAATCAAACACTCATTGTATCCGCCAATGGGGTGGTTCATTTTCCACGCATAATTTTTACTCCAGTGCCAGTGCAATAGGCCATTGTGAACGTACCAATCCCATTCTACACTTTCCCACAATTGGGTAATACGCGTCCGTAATTCCTTTTCTGCTGCTGAGGAGCCATCAAAATAAGCCCGTGCTACCAGCAAACCATTCATCAAGTAGGCGGTTTCCACGAGATCACCACCATTGTCATATCGACCAAAGGGCACTACTTTCCCCGTATTTCCATCCAACCAATGCGACCAAGCGCCATGAAAACGCTCAGCTTTTTCCAACCAGCGCGTCGTTTTATTCAGGCGCGCCACGGCTTGCTCCCGAGTAACCCAGCCTCGATAAACGCCCACCACAATGGACATAATCCCAAAACCGCTTCCGCCGCTGGTAACGATATTAGGTGTTGCATTGCGTTCTGCCGCCATGCCCGATAACGGGTGAGCAAAATCCCAGAAATATTTAAAGGTATGGCTTTGTACCGTATTGATGTACTCGCTGGCTTCGGTAGGGAGTTGGGGTGAAGCAAGCGATTGGGCGATTAGGGCAGAAGTAAGAAATCCGCCAAGGAGCAAAGAGAATAGGAGACTTTTCATAGCGATCGTTGGTTTGTAGGTAAATGTACAAGGAATGAAGAAAAAACACTGCGGGTTTTTTTGTTTTCACGGCCACTATTGCTCAAGTATCCTACCATTAACAATAAGCGCGTTCGGAAGGCCGTTGTAATGTCTTTCAAAAAAAACACCAACCTATGCCCAGAACAACGTTTTTTTTCCGCTCCTTTGCTGGTCTTGTTTTGATTTTACCCTTGGCCTGCACTCCCTTGACTATTTTTGCCCAAACGATGGGTAATTACAACATCCAGCAAGAAAAATCGAGTCTCAATCGGGTTAATGAAGCCAACATGCCCAACAACTACAATGCCCAGTATCGCGGAATTCCTAAAGCTGCCATTTTGCGAGATAACAACCAGATGGAAATTTCGATCAATGCTTTGTCGAATCAAAAAGCGGATTCTTATCTCGCTATTTTTAACATCATCCAGGTGGGAAAAACGGTGGAAGAAACCAATACTTTACTCAATCAACGTTTGGAAGCCTTGACGACGGATCTAAAAAACAATGGTATTCCCGCTGAAGACATCCACGTGGATTTGGTAAATTTTATCCCCAAGTATGAATATGACGTAGCCAAGAAAGCTTTTTCGAAAAAAACCTATACGGAAATTCCCAAGGGATTTGAATTGCAAAAAAATCTTCACATCCGCTACAAAAAACAGGCGTTGCTAGAAAAAATCCTGAGTTTGGCAGCACGTCAGGAGATCTATGACATCATCAAGGTGGATTATTTTATCGAAAAACCGCAAGAAGTATATGCCCAACTGCGGGATGCTGCTTTTCAATACCTGAAAAAAATCAAGGATCAATATCGAGCCAATGGGATTCAACTGGACAGCGCTTATTTGATGACTGCGGAGAATGCTTGGGTGGCTTACCCTGGCAATCGCTATGAGAGTTTTCAAGCTTTTTCCTCCGAACCGCTAGATGGCTATGAAAAAGGTGCCATTATCAATTCAGCTGACAAGCCAATTGCTCGTTTTTACAACGCCATCCCTGCCAATGACTACGACGTGGTGATCAATCCGGAGATTTTAGAACCAGCCATCCAGTTTTCTTACAATCTGTTGTTGCGTTTCACGCTACCACCTCAGACGCCTAGTGTCAAAACGGTGATCAAAAAAGAATTTGTCTTGGTAACTCCCACGGGAGAGGTGAAATCCTTGAAGATCGAAAACTAGGTTTTTTAATGATGAATGATGGATTGGGTACCCCATTAAAGCGATTCAGGTTAAAAAAATGAAATAACCGGAGTCGGGCCCCAATCCTTATCCATCATTCATCATTAAAGACTCATTTATAATAATTGGAGAAAAAATCCGGCAAATGCCGAAGTGCCGCCAATTCCCGGTAGGCAGTACGCGCTTCAGCAGCAGGCGTACCAAAATAAGCTTTGCCATCCTCAAGGTCTTTGGAAACCCCTGCTTTGGCGGAGATAATGACCTTGTTACCGATTTTTAGGTTTTGGGCTATTCCTGCCTGACCATACACCACCACATCATCTCCCAAAACCGTGTTTCCGCCTATACCCACTTGGCCCGCCAACAAACAGCGTTTGCCGATCACCACATCATGGCCAATGTGCACCTGTGAATCCAATTTGGTTCCTGCTCCAATGATAGTATCCCCTGATACACCTTTATTGATGGTACAACCTGGGCCAACATCTACCTGATCTTCTAGAATTACCCGACCACCTGATCGCCACTTGGTATAGCCTTCCGGGGTGCGTTTGAAATAAAAAGCTTCGGTACCGATGATTGAACCCGACTGCACCGTTACGTTGTTGCCGATGATTGTGTGTTCATGAATGATTACTCCAGCTTGTATATGGCTGTTGGCGCCAACCGTTACGTGCGGACCAATGATCACGCCGGGCTCAATAATCGCGCTAGGATCAATGGTCGCTAGGCTACTAATGGCTTGGGTAAGCGGTTGGAAAGGGCGATGAGCCAATACAAGATTGTTGTAAGCTTGGAATGGATCAGCGCACAACAAAAGCGTTTTTCCTTCCGGCGCCTCGGTTCGCTCGTTTAGGATAATGATGCTTGCTGCCGACTTAAGCGACTTATCAAAGTATTTTTTGACATCAACAAAGGTGACATCGCCCGGTCGTACTTGATGGATCTCATTGATTCCCCAAGCAAGCGCCTGTTCATCGCCAATGATTTCTGCCCCAATGCTGGCAGCGATTTCGGTTATCGGAATGGGTTGTGGAAATTGCATAAGCCTATTTTGTGGAGGTGAAAATAAGCCTTCGCCGGGGAATTTTATGTTTCTTTCCAAATGTGTTTACTTTTGCAGTAAATGGATCAATCAATGAATCAAAAAATAAGCGTGGTGACTGGCGCTAACGCTGGTTTGGGTTACGAAACAGCCAAGGCTTTGGCGCTCTTAGGGCATCGGGTGGTTTTGATGAGTCGCAGCAAAGAAAAAGGCCAACAGGCGCTCGATGCTATTTTTGCGGCCACCAAAAATGATGCTTTGGAATTGGTAGAAGTGGATTTGGCTTCACAGGCCTCAATCCGTTCAGCATGTGCCAGTATCCTCGCCAAACATCCGCAACTGGACGTATTGGTGAACAATGCCGGGACTTGGATCTCCAAGCATACCCTTACCGAAGACGGGGTAGAAACCATGTTTGCTGTGAACCACCTCGCTTATGTATTGATGACCCAGCAATTGTATCCCGCTATTCGACAGTCGAACGATGGACGTATCGTATGCGTGGCATCGGATTCCCATTTTCGGGGAAAGATCAATTTTGAAGACCTCAACCTGACCAAAAAATACCACGGACTTACCGCCTACAACCAATCTAAACTGGCCAATATAATGTTCGTAGCGGAACTAGATCGCCGTAAAAAGGATGGGAATGTAGGTACTTACGCCATACAACCAGGTTTGGTAAAAACGGACATCGGCGTCAAACACACCAACCCGCTCCATGCACTGGCTTGGCGCATTCGTCGCAGCGGCGGCCTATCTCCAGCCGAAGGAGCTTTGTGTCAGATCTACTGTGCCAGCGACCCAGGAGCGCAAGGCCGAAGCGGGTTGTATTGGGACAAATGCCAACCCAAACCTTCTTCCAATGCTTCTAATACACTGGCAGACGCCGTGAAATTATGGGAGATGTGCTTGGAGATGTGCGGAATTGGGGAGTTTTTTTGAAACTTCTTAATTCATTATAATTAAAAAAAACTGTAAAAGTTTAGGAGGGTCAGGCGGCATCGCC
>JBBRGN010000074.1:0-17472 GCA_038240665.1 Chitinophagales bacterium
GGGTCAACTTACCATTTTCATCGATCACATATTTGCAAAAATTCCAGGAGGGTACGTCTTTGTTCCAGCCATTTTGCTTGGGATCGGTCAGCCATTTGTAGACTGGGCTTTGATTGCCACCTTTAACGTCTACTTTTTCAAACAACTGAAAGGTGACGCCGTAGTTTTTTTTGCAAAAACTTTCAATGTCATTAGCGGAACCTGGTTCCTGACCCATGAACTGGTTGCAAGGAAAACCTAAAACGACCACTTTGTCTTTGTGTTTTTCGTAAAAAGCTTGCCAGTCAGCATATTGCGGCGTGTAACCACAACGCGAAGCTACATTGATAATGATGATTTTTTTGCCTTTGTATTGGTTCATCGACATTTCGGCACCATCTAAGGTATGGGCTTTAAGGTCATAAAAAGTAGAAGCAATACTGGTCGGCGTAAGGCTATGAATAGGCGCTGATGAAGATCGGGTAGTTGAGTTGAAAAAATTAAGCAAGTAAGCTGGAATGCCCAGTATGGTGGCAATGAGAATGGAAAAACGCATGACTTTGTTGATTTGGGTGTATAAACAGTTGTTGCGATGTTTTTAACAACCAAATTAAGGAATGGTTTTAGCTGCTTAGTTTTTAAAGTACTGAAAAAACTTTAAGCTTTTGCCTTGCGTCCGAATCACGAGGAGGTACCGGCCAGGGTTCAAGGTTTTTAGTCCTATTTTGGTCTGATTAGGACCCGCCATCAAGTTGGGGAAGCTGGATTTAGCAACTTCCTTCTTGCTTGTACTGTATACCTGAACCAATACTTCGCCAGCCAGAGGGAGGTCAAAACCAATGTTGGCTTCTCCCGTGATCGCATCGGCTTTAATGGCGGGTAGTTTGGCCCATTCCCGGTCGTTGGTAGCAGCCATTTCTTGTTCGGTAGGCGGTGGAGGTTGTAAAATGGCTGGCGTAGGCTTTGTGGTACTCGTAGTAGGAGCAGTAGTACCACCTTGGTTGACTGTGGAGGCAGGTTTGCGGATTTTTGGAATGGTCAAAACGCTGCCATTGCTAGGTTCCCAGATTTTTATCCCAATCGGCAAAATGCAGGGATTGGTGCCTTTGAGTTCCTGTACGGCGCCAACGTTATCGGTTAATATGGTACGGATCTCAATGCTGGCAGCATCTACATAAAGGAGATCAAAATGGTTGAAGCTGCCACTGTTGCGTGTCCATTTTTTGTCGTCGTTGTTTTCGCGCAACGGTGCGCCCCAGCAGCCTTCGCCGATGTAAACGGTGCCTTTTTCATCATCGCGAATAAAACCTTCAGCGCTTCCGATCTCGTTGGAAGGGCGGAGCGGGTAGGTCCATTTGGCCACATGAGAATCCGACTCGGTCGCCACATCAACCCGGTATTGATGAAACAAACTGGCCCAGTTTTCCCAGAGATCATCACGTTCTGGTTTTCCGGCAGTATGCGGGCGGATGGCATGGTGGTATTGCACCATTTTCCAAGCTGAACCAGCAGATTTTAGTTCACTTTCCAACCAACTGCGCTGTTCGCCTCCAGCTGGCATCAAGGAATTGAGGGTGATGATTTTGATGAGGTTCCCACCCAGATTGAGGCTGTAATAAATGTTGGGGCTCAGCACATCAAATACATCGGTCAAGCTTTTGTTCGATGCTTCATGATTGCCGCGTACCACGATCAATGGATACATCCGACCATCGCTACTGATGGTTGATTGCCAATCATCCAACCAAGACTGCCATTCTGGGGCGGTATCCCCCGCCGTCATGTCGCCGTTAAAGAGCACGCAGGTAGGCCGTAATTTGCTGACCAAGGCATTGGCGCTGACCCGTGCTTCGCGATTGTTGCGCGAGTCGCCGCCCGCGATGAGTGCTAGGCGTTCGGCAGGGGTGTTGGGCGCAGTACGAAATGAAAAACGTTGGCTAGGGCCATCGCTATCACCAATGACAAAATAATAAAGGGTACCCGGTTTCAAACCGCTGAGACGGGCAAAAGTATTGTTCATTCCTTTGGACTGCAGAGCAAGATCTGGGGTTTTGCGCCCGCGATAACTGGCCATGTTTTGACCCCGATCTACTTCGTCATAATATACTACGGCATTGCTGCCCGATTTCTGATCCCAACCAATGGCAATGGTGGTAGAAGGATCTTCTCGCCACATTACGCGGTACCGATGGGTATAGGCGTTGAGTTGCAGGCCAACAAGAAACAATGCAAAAACAAGGATCATTCGATGCATGAAGCGTTCATTTAGCGACTTCTAAAGTTTCATTTATTCAATGTTTGCGGTAAGATAATAGACCGCAAGAATCTGTAGCTCCCCTAAGTATGTTCTTTAGAAAAAGGCAATGCTCTAATTAACACATTGTTCTAAGTCATAGAACTTAATATTTGAATTCATCGTATATGTGGTAGCGATAAATCCAAATACTGCCACAATAGGAAGGCCAAATATCCGGATTTATTGTAGTTTTGCATTTCATTTTCGGTTTCTGTTTTTTCAAATAAAGCGACTATGTCAAAAGATAAAGCTGTTTTTGATCTTATCCAAAATGAATTGGATCGTCAACGCAAAGGAATTGAACTGATTGCCTCTGAAAACTTCACCAGCCAAGCGGTATTAGACGCTATGGGAACCTGTCTGACCAATAAATACGCAGAAGGCTACCCCGGCAAACGCTACTACGGCGGTTGTGAGGTAGTGGATGAAGTTGAGCAATTGGCCATCGATCGCTTGTGCGAGTTGTTTGGCGCTGAATACGCCAATGTTCAGCCACATGCCGGCGCACAAGCCAACGCCGCTGTTTTTCTAGCTATTTTGAACCCAGGAGATCGCATCTTTGGTTTTAATTTGGCACACGGCGGCCACCTTTCCCACGGTTCTCCAGTCAATTTCTCGGGCAAAGTATACGAACCACACTTTTATGGGGTGGAAGAAGAAACAGGCTTGATTGATATGGACAAGGTAGAAGCTAAAGCCTTGGAAGTAAAACCTAAACTGATCATCTGTGGCGCTTCGGCTTATTCCCGCGATTGGGATTACGCCCGTTTCCGTGCCATTGCCGATCAAGTTGGGGCTTTGTTGCTGGCCGATATTGCTCACCCTGCTGGACTTATTGCCGCTGGTTTGCTCAACAACCCGATGCAGCATTGCCATATTGTTACTTCAACTACCCACAAGACCCTGCGCGGTCCGCGTGGCGGGATCATCATGATGGGCAAAAATTTTGATAATCCTTGGGGTAAAGCTACCAAAGCCGGAGGAATAATCAAAATGGCACAAATTCTAAACAGTGGTGTATTCCCTGGTATGCAAGGTGGACCTTTGGAGCACGTTATCGCGGCCAAAGCAGTGGCTTTCCGGGAAGCATTGCAACCCGACTTCAAAGTATACGGCCAACAAGTAATCAGGAATGCGCAAGCGATGGCCAAGGCTTTTGTCAGCAAAGGTTATCATTTGATCTCTGGCGGTACCGAAAACCACTTGATGTTGCTTGATTTGCGCAACAAAGGCGTTACAGGTAGAGATGCAGAATCAGCTTTGGTTCACGCAGATATTACCGTCAACAAAAATATGGTTCCTTTCGATACGCAATCGCCAATGGTGACTTCCGGTATCCGAGTAGGTACGCCTGCCATTACCACCCGCGGCTTTAAAGAAGCCGATTGCGTGAAAGTGGTGGATTGGATCGATGCAGTCATTTCAGATGTGAACAACCAAGCTTTGATCGACCATACGCGCAGCGAAATCAATGCCTTTATGGAATATTTTCCTTTGTACGAAGAATCAAAGGTGATCGCTTAAGCTATTCAAAAAAATAGGGGCAGGCCATTTCTCTACTCTTTTGCCTGCCCCCTCTTCTCTCTCCACTCAAATCATCTTATTGTCTGCTGGCGCTGGGGTTATCCTCACGGTTTTCGCTGTTTTTTACAGCCGTTCAATTTTTTTTCAAAAAAATAAAAAAAAGTGGCTTTCCTACTCAACCATTTCCTTTTTGAGGAGTTAGAGAACATGTATTTACTATTTTAAAACAATGAAAAAAATTTTAAAATAGTAATTCGGAAAAAAAACCTGCTTTTTTTGTAGCGAAATCAATATCTTGTTGTTACGAAAAAAAGTCAAAACAAAACGAAAATGATAGCTCGACTAGAAGGCGTTAATAAGGTTTACCAGGTGGGAGATCAGGAGATTGTGGCTTTGCAACCTACAACTTTGCAGATCAACGAAGGTGAACTACTGCTGATCATCGGCCCTTCAGGATCAGGAAAAACGACCTTATTGTCTTTATTGGGTTGTGTATTGTACCCTACCGAAGGTCGGCTATGGGTTGATGGACAGGAGGTCAATACTTTGCGGGAGTATAAACTGGCCAAACTCCGCCTGAATACCATCGGGTTTGTTTTTCAAAGTTTCAACCTTTTAGCGCCGCTAACGGCAGAAGATAACGTCATGATGCCCCTGCGCCTCCAGGGAGTGAACACACGCGAAGCCCGGAAGCGCGCGGATGCCGCCCTTGAAATGGTTGACATGATGGATCGTAGAAGGCAATTGCCCAAACAACTTTCTGGCGGGCAACAACAACGGGTAGCCATTGCGCGGGCTTTAGTAACCAATCCCAAACTCATGCTTTGTGATGAACCCACGGCCTCATTGGATAAAGATTCCTTGGATGTGGTGATGTCGGAGCTGCGCTCCTTGGCCGATGGAGGCAAAGCGGTTTGCGTGGTGACGCACGATCCGCGTCTGGAGAAATACGCCCACCGCATCGTATCCGTGAACAACGGCATCGTAACCGAAGTGAAAAAATTTGAACAATAGGGTTGCTGCGGCATTAGGCTGATGGGCTTAAAAAAGATCTTTTTTGCCACGCTTTTCGTTTGTTTTCTTGTTCATAGCACTGCTACGTACTCCAAAATAAGCCTCAATCAAGGAAAAAATCTCAATTTTTGATCTCAATCGCTACCATCGCCTCAACGCTGATAATACCCAAACAAATACGATCAGGCGGAGTCGCATGTTGGACTCTAAAAACGTGCTTTCCTTATTATTTGAGACCCATGCGCTCTGCCTATTTCATCCATTTGAACCTTTTTGTCGTACCATAAAGAATAAAAAATGAAACCTTCTACTTTAATTGTATTGCTACTGGCCTTAACTTTTTGGAATTGTGGCGGCAAAAAAAGCGCCGAATCCGATCCAACCGCTCAAAAAACGGGGGATGATAAAGTGGTCATTGACACGAACATGAATGTCAAGGAAGTGATTGGGATCGCCCGTATCGAGCCCTCCGGCGAAATTGTTACCATCAATGCTGAATCCGCGGGATTTGTAAAAGAGGTGCGTTTTGTCGAAAACCAGCCTGTAAAACAAGGCGATGTATTGGTTCAATTGACCGCCGATGTAGAACAATCGCAACTCCACCAAGCACAAAGTCGCATCAAAACCCAACAAGCGGCCATTTCAGCGGTACAAGCTACCTTGGCCTCGCTGGAGGTGAAATTGGCCAACGCTCAAAACACCTACAATCGCAACCTCAAATTGCTCCAGGGCAATGCCGCAACCCAGCAATCGGTGGATGACAACCGCTTTGCTGTAGAAGATTGGCAAAAACAGATCGCTGCCCAACAGGCCAACATCGCCCAACAACAAGCCCGTTTGGAGGAATTGCGCGCTGATATTGGCCTTTCTCAAACGCAACTGACGAAAAAGACTTTACGCTCGCCCATGAGCGGAAGTTTTCTTTCTTGTAATGTAAAACCAGGAAACTTTATCTCTAGCGAAACTGCCTTAGGTGATTTTGCCCGCAGCGGTCCATACCTGGCGCTTACTGAAGTAGATGAACTTTATGCACTTCGTATACAGTTGGGACAAAAAGCTTTCCTTCGTCCCCAAGGCACCAAGGAGGTATTGGCTACCGGGAAAGTGGTTTTCGTAGGTTCTTATTTGAAGAAAAAATCGCTTTTCTCCGACAGCGCCAACAATCTGGAAGACCGCCGGGTACGCGAAGTAAAAGTTCAGCTCGACGACAATAGCAAAGTGCTCATCGGTAGCCGGGTAGAGTGCGTGATTGAATTGCAATAATCCAAGGATTTACCTTTAAAAACATACCCTTATGTTTCGCACTGCGATACGTTTTTTGGTCTATGATAAAGCCAAGTCATTTGGCGCTTTGTTTGGAGTGATTTTATCGGTATTTCTGATTGGTCAGCAATGCGGTATTTTCATCTTCCTCACCAACGCCATGTCGGCCTTGGCGCGCAACAACAGCCAGTACATCTGGGTAGTAGACGATACCACGACCAACGTCAACTCCCTATCTACCCTGGACATGCGCAAGTCGCGCGAACTCGCCAGCGTTCCTGGTATCACTCAGGTTTCGCCGGTGGTGCTAGCGGGAGGCACTGCTCGATTTTCCAATGGAAAAACCAATGGCGTGATCTTGATCGGCGTGGAATACCCGACTTGTGCCGGTGGGCCTTGGAATCTAGTCGACGGGCAAAAATCAGACATGCTTAAAGATGGTGCCATAGTTACCGATTTTTTTGACCGCGAAGCACTAGGCGGTGCTAAGATTGGGGATTACTTTGAGATCAATGGCAAAAAAGTATTCATTGCTGCCAACACGCGGGGTGTACGTTCTTTTGGGGGTACTTATACGTTTACCACCATTGAGCGGGCGCGTTTTCTTGGCAGCCTGCCTAACAATAAGGCCAATGCCTTTCTGGTCAGTTGGGCGCCCAATACCACCCGCGAACAGATCATCTACTACATCAATCATAAGCTCACGGGGATGCGGGCTTGGAAAGGCGAAGACCTAGCACGTGAAACCATCATCACCGTGCTAAAATCCAGCGGTATTGCCATTTCATTTGGTACGCTGATCGTTTTTGCCCTGATCGTTGGTTTTGTAATCATCGGATTGACCTTGTATTCAGCGGCCATTGACCGCATCCGTGATTATGGAACACTCAAAGCGATTGGTGCCAACAACGGTTACATCCGCCGCCTGATTCTTACCCAAGCCTTTACTGTAGCCATCGTTGGTTTTATCATTGGCTATACGCTGGTAATGGGTTTCAAAAACGGAATTGCCAACGCGGGAACCATTTTTAACTTCCCCTTGTGGCTCGAGATTGGATTTTTGGTGGTCACGCTTTTTATTGCCTTTTTTGGCAGTTTGTTTGCTATTCGTAGGATCACCAGTTTGGAACCTTCCGCCATTTTTAGGCAATAATTGAAAAAAAACGACATGAAAAATCACAGCATACTATTCATAACTTGTTTATTTACGGTTGGTTTGAGCGCCCAGAATGCAGTAACCCTGAGCCTAGAAGACGCTATTGCGCGCGGGCTGGAGCACGATTACACGCTCAAAAACCAAAGTGTACAGATCCAATTGGCGGAAAAAGACCGCGATAAACTGAACAGCCGTCGTTCGCCTACCATTACGGGTAGCAGTGATTTGCGTGGAAACCCAATTCTCCCCACCTTGATCATACCCAGCTCTGCAGTAGGTGGCGGATCGGGTGGAGAAAGTACTCGCAGGGCCAAGTTTGGTACTTTTTTCAACTGGTCGTTTACTGCCGATGTCAAATACCCCATCCTCGATCCCACCTTGCGATCCGATAAATTGAAATCCGAAAACGAGCGGCGGTTGCGCGAGGTAACCTTAGAAAAATTGAAGACCAATACCCGTCTAACGATTGCGGAGGCTTGGTACGACGTTTTTTTAAAGGAAGAACAATTGAAAATCGCCTCTGAAAAACTGCGGCGCGCGCAAGCCTTACTAGAAATAGCCCAAACCCGTCAAAGCGCTGGTTCGCTGTTGCCCGTGGATGTACAGCGCAGTCAATTGGATGTTGACAATGCGCAATCCTCGGTGGAGCAAGCGCGGAACACCTTGGAGCAAAGCCGTCAAAATTTGGCTTATCGGGTTGGGTTGCCTTTGGATACACCCCTATCGCTTCCGGCGCCTTCCCAGCCCACGCAAGTCGAACAAACCTTGCCCACGGGCGCGCAACCCGAGCAGCGTGCCGAGTTGAAGGAGGAACAACTCCGGATGGGCATGAACCAAATCGACCAGAACCAATTGCGCGATCAGTACAAACCCACTTTGAATGCTGTGGCTTCCGGCGCAGTGCAACACCTAAGCAATAATTTTGCAATTTGGCAGAACTGGTTTCCGATCGCTTATTTTGGTTTGCAGGCCAAAGTCACCCTTTTTGACGGACAACTCAAACGCAAAAACTTGAGTATCCTGGAACTACAAAGTCAGACCATCCAGCAAAATATTGCGAAGTACAAGGAAGATTTTAACTACGAAACCGCATCCGCGACGGCTACGCTTAAAAATGCGATTGTACAATGGAAAAGCGCCCAAAAAAACCTTCAGACCGCCCAGCAAATCCTGGCGCTGGACAAGGAGCGATTTTCCGGGGGTACGCTGCTGTATTCCGAATACGTCAATACCGAATACACTTTGCGCGAATCGGAGAATAATTTTTTGACGGCTTGGTACAATTACTTGGTGGCCAAGGTGCGATGGGATAAGTCGGCTGGGAAATTGTAGGGTTGAAGCAGTGCTTTGAGATTTGGAAATACTACAAGCGAAAGCACCTTCCCTTCAATCTAGTTTTAGTTGGATGGCATAAATCGCACTAAAATGTAATTTTGATTGCATCTCAGCTTAAAACGGTTTGCTTTACCTTAAAATCATTCCTAATGCTAGTTCAGCAGTTTGGAGCAGTCATAAAAAAACGCAGAAAGGAATTGGGCATCGCTCAGCAACACTTGGCGGAGCTGGCTCAAATCAGTACCAAAACCTTATACAAATTGTAAATGGTGATCAGGCGATTCCGGTTCATATTGAGGAAATTAACGACTATCTGGGTCTGATACCAGGTAATCTTGCTTTATCTACTTTTGAAGATACTTTAAGTGATGCCTGGTTAAAATGCTTAAATAGTAAAATTTATTCTTTTCGAATTACCAGTATTTTTAAAACAATCATCGATGAAGCTGCCCAAAGGTTCCATGCAGAAATTGTATTAATTGATGTTGGACCCAATTTAGGAGCTATTAATCGAGCGGTTACAATCAGTTCAGATTATATTATTATGCCGGTTGCTTCGGACCTGTTTTCTCTTCAGGGGATTAAAAATTTAGGTACAACATTAAATAAATGGAAAAAGCAATGGAACCAAAGAAAAGAGCTTATGCCTTCAAATCTTACTGTAAAAATCCCGGAAAATAATTCTAGTCCTGCTGGTTACATCGTTATGCAATATTCTGCAAAAGAAAGTCAACCCGTAAAAGCATACTTAAGGTGGGCTAATAGAATACCTAATATTTATCGAAAATTTGTTTTGGGTATTCCAGATGAGAGTAATGCTGAAGTTGCTGAAGACGAAAATTGTATCGCCTTGCTTAAACATTTTAAGAGTTTAGCTCCAATGTCTATGGAAGCTCATAAACCTATTTTTTTACTAAGACCTGGAGATGGGGCTATTGGTGCACATGTTTATGCAGTGAAAAAAAGTTATGAAGAGTTCCAAAGTTTAGCTCAAAGAATCCTTGAAAAATGCCCAGCAATAAACCCCAAGTAATTATCTGTATGGATGACTTTAAATGAATGGCTAGGATAGGGGTTGGCAAAGCTTTAGGGCAACTTTGCTGCTTTTTTGAGGTTCCTTTTGAATTCAAAAGCTTGGATGACGCCATCTTGCTCTTCCAAATAGTCGATCTCTTCCCTGGAATTGGTACGCCAAAAATAGCGATTGGGAATTGGCGCTGATCAAGCAGCCATTTTAAGCACTCCGCAACCAAGAAGTTCTCCCACAAAGCTCCTACGTCGTTTCGAGAGATCAATGATGAGTCGTTTACATTGGAGGAGTGAAGTTTTTGTAATGGGTTTCATCGGCTGAGAAAAGAAATAAGGCTTTAAAAGTATATTCGCAACTGTACAGTATCCCATGAAAACGCGGTAGGCATAATTACCAACGCTAATGAAAAAAGCAACCATAAACCCCAAAACGCTCTTCCTAATCGATGGCATGGGCGCACTTCTTTCGGCCTTGCTCCTGGGCGTAATATTGGTGGAATTTGAATCTCTTTTTGGAATGCCACCCAAAATTCTCTATTTTTTATCCTCCATAGCAGTAATATTTGCCTTGTACGATTTTGTAAACTATGCTCGATTTAAAGAAAACAGGGTGCTTTACCTGCGTATAATGGCCATTTTAAACCTGTTGTATTGTTGTCTAACCGCAGCTTTAGTGATCTATTATCGTCAAGAATTGACCTATTGGGGCAAACTCTATTTTTTAATTGAAATGGGTGTGGTCATTGTACTTGCAGTGATCGAATTCAAAACCGCTGCTAGCAAGTGGTGGTAATAAATCTTAACGGAGGAATCGGTCATTAAAAAAGGGCCATTGAAACCAAACTGACATCCTTATCTTGCACTGCAAAGATCCCTTTGTTAAACACCAAGAAAGTCCACACTACATGGAGGTCTCAACTTCTGCTTCTCACCGTTGGAATACTTTTGAAATCCTCTGGTTGCTGAGTTTTTCAACCATCGCCCTTGTACTGAGCATTTTATGGAAAAATACCTGGTTTGATGGGAGTGTATTTTTATCGGGCATTCTGTGTGTAGTGTTGGCGGCCAAAGGTAATATTTGGAATTATGCTTTTGGACTCTACAATTCGCTGGCCTATGCCTTGGTAGCTTATAAAAACGGACTGTATGGTGAAATGGGACTCAATCTTTTGTTTTTTGTCCCCATGGGCGTGATTGGCTACCTGATGTGGAAACCCAAATCGGCAGGCGCTTATGTGGAAATGCGGCTGCTGCGATTCCGAAATACCCTCCTCATTGCCCTAGCTTGCATCATCGCCATTGGCGTGTTGGGGTACTTATTGGCGCAGATTTCCGGACAGAACAACCCCTACATTGATGCCACCACGGATGTATTATCCATTGCAGCTACGATTTTGATGGTCTACCGCTACCGGGAACAATGGCTTTTGTACCTTCTCTTGAACGCGTTTACGGTATTGCTCTGGGGCATCCGTACCTCCAAAGGCAGTGCAGAAGGAGTGCTTATGATCGTGATGTGGTCGGCTTTTTTGGTCAATGCGATTTATGGATATTACAATTGGAGTAAGGGCGCGCAGCATAAATCATCATTTGTATGAAAAAAACGGGCTTAACCCTCGGCAAATATGCCCCATTCCACCGGGGGCATCAATATGTGTTCGATACGGCATTAAGTGAAGTAGACGAGTTGATCGTCCTGATCTATGATACTTCGGTGATCCCCATTCCATTGAACGTTCGCGCCAATTGGATCCGAGCCTTGTATCCACAGGTAACCGTAATCGAAGCCTGGGATGGCCCAGAAGGGTATTCCTCTGAGCGTGCTTTTGAAATCATCCAAGAACAATACATCATCAAAATGTTGGCGGGGCGCAAGATCACCCATTTTTACAGCAGCGAATTTTATGGCGATCATGTCAGCAAGGCATTAGACGCTGTGGATTGCCGAGTTGACGCGGCAAGGGAAAAGGTACCCATTTCCGCTACGCTGATTCGGGAAAATGCTTACCTGCATCAGGCGTACATCCCTGATCTGGTGTACAAAGATTTGATTACCAAAGTGGTGTTTATGGGCGCTATGTCAACTGGGAAATCAACTTTGGTGGAAGCTTTGGCCAAAAAACACCAAACCAGCTTCGCGCCAGAGTACGGTAGGGAATACTGGACGCAGCATCAAGTGGATCGTCGGATTGATTTTGCCGCTTTTGACGACATTGCGGTAGGCCATTTGGAGCGAGAAGAGACGGCGCTGCTAGCGGCCAATCGCTATCTTTTTGTAGATACCAATGCCATCACAACGTACACTTATGCACTGGATTATCATGGCAAAGCACCCCAGTTGTTGACCCAGCTCGCCTTGGAGAATGCGCAGCGCTATGATCTCTTCTTTTTATGCGACACCGATATACCTTATGATGATACTTGGGATCGCAGTGGCGACCAAAAAAGACAAATTTTTCAAAAACAGGTGATTGCTGATTTGAAGCAACGCCGGATTCCCTACATTACTTTGCGCGGCGACTTAGAACAGCGAATAGCTAGGGTAGATGAAGTCCTCCGGCATTTCCAAGCCCATGAGAATTTTTTTGGAAAAACCTTCGAAATCTAAAAAATAGGGTCCCAATACTTACATTTACAAAAAAACACACCATGAATCAACGCTGCCTAACAACCCTCTGGGGATTAGTCCTTTGTTTGTCTCTTTTTAATAGCTGCCAACCCATAGCTAAAAAAACACCTGCGGAAGCGGTAGCTGCTGCTCCCATTGGTTTTATTGGAACGTATTCCCGCAAAGAAGGCCACGTAGATGGTAAAGGAAAAGGGGTATATTTTTTATTGGACAATGATTCCACCAGTTTAGCGGCGGGCGAGTTAATCAACCCTTCTTTTGTCGCCTTGAGTCATGACAATCAAAACCTTTACGTGGTGGAAGAAATTGGCAGTGCTCCAGATACAACGGGCTACATTTCTGCTTATGCCTACGCCAATGGCAAGTTGACCAAGATCAATCGCCAATCTTCTCATGGGCTTGCACCTTGCTATGTACTCGCCGATCCAAGCAAACGCTTTGCTTTTTTGGCCAACTACGTGAGCGGAACCATCGCCATGTATCCTTTGGAAAAAAATGGTGGATTGGCTCCAGCAAGCGATGTGAAGAAATTCACGGGTAAGGGAGCTCACCCCCGTCAGGATGCTTCACACCCGCACTGTACGGTACTTTCTAAGGACGGCAAGTTTCTCTACGTTCCCGATTTGGGTTTGGATCGCATCCACATTTTTTCCATTGATTATACCAACGGAAAATTACAACCAGCGAATCCAGCATTTTTGGCAACTGCTCCGGCATCAGGGCCTCGGCATTTTGCTTTTCATCCTACTTTGCCTTTTGCTTATGTGATTTGCGAGTTGAGCAACACCATTGTAGCCTATAGTGTAGCGGCAAATTCCGGTCAACTTACCCCCATTCAAACCATAAGTACGCTGCCCGCTGATTTCAAAGCAACAAACAATACCTCCGATATCCACCTGACGCCCGACGGCTCATTTCTGTTTGGCGCCAATCGTGGACACAATAGCTTGGTAGGTTTTGCAGTAGATGCTAAAACGGGGATGTTGAATACGCTTGGTTATACCGCTACTCAAGGTTTGGTGCCGCGTAATTTTGCCATTTCTCCGGATGGCAAAAAGGTGTACGCAGCCAACCAAAATTCTGATAACATCGCCGTTTTTTCGCTGGATTCAAAAGGTGGATTAAAACTGGAAAAAGACATCAAAACGCCTACTCCGGTTTGTGTGCAAATTTTGGATTAACGGGAGTTTTTGAATAAATTTCACACCTGCCCTCCATGCAGTACATTAATCTGAAGTTTTGAATAGACTGGAAGTTGCATCTATTTGATTTTCATTATATTTAATTCAGAATTCACCTTGCATTACGAATTTTGGGAGAAAATATAATGCTCATTTTTTCATCATTAATCAACAGCTATGAAATACCTATATCTGGTTTGTTTGTTGCTTGGCAGCTTAGTTGCCAAAGCTTCTGATTATCCTACCTTACCCATAGGCAGCAAAGCGCCTGATTTTAATTTGAAAGGAGTGGATGGGAAAATCTACACCTTGCAATCTTTTGCCAAAGCTAAAATACTGGCCATTGTTTTTACCTGCAACCATTGTCCTACCGCTCAAGCTTATGAAGAGCGCTTAAAAATGTTGGTCAAAGACTACGCCGCCAAAGGCGTACAAATCATCGCCATTTCTCCCAATGACCCCACTAGTGTAAGATTAGACGAGTTGGGTTATTCGGAATTTGGCGACACTTATGAAGAGATGAAATTGCGCGCCAAAGAACATGCCTTTAATTTCCCCTATCTCTTTGATGGCGCTACGGAGATTGCCTCAAAAAAATATGGCCCGCAAGCTACACCGCATGTTTTCATTTTTGATGCGAAAAGAATGCTGCGTTACTCCGGTCGGATCGATGATGTGGAAAGCCCAAACGGAACTCCCAAAAACCTCGATACCCGCAATGCGCTAGATGCGCTGATCGTGGGAAAACCAGTTCCAGTAGAAACCACCAAAACCTTTGGTTGCTCCATCAAATGGATCGATAAAAAAAATCTGGTGACCAATGCCGATCAATCCTGGATCAAAGAACCAGTAACTTTGGACAGCATCAATGCAGCGAACCTCAAGACTTTGTTGCAGAACAAAACTGATAAGTTGCTTTTGGTCAATGTATGGGCCACTTGGTGTGGCCCTTGTGTTGCCGAACTCGCGGATTTTGTAGCCATCAATCGGATGTATCGGGGTCGAGATTTTGAGTTGGTAACGATCAGCGCCGATAAACCGGAAAAGAAAGATAAGATTTTGGCCACGCTCCAACGACTACATGTAGCGACTAAAAATTATCTTTTCAATGGCAATGATACGTATCAACTTATTGAATTGATTGATCCAAAATGGCAAGGCGCCTTGCCATATACGCTTTTGATCGAGCCAAACGGGAAGATTGTTTACGCCAAACAAGGCAGTATCAATCCACCAGCTATGAAGAAGTTGATTGTGGATCACCCTTTGATCGGAAGGGTATATTAGATGTTAACTTAAGTCAAAAATATAACCAAAGGAATAAATCATTCCTAAGCTTTACCCCGCATCTATCCATTGCATAAAATTTTTTTTGAGGATGTTGATCAATGAGTTGGACTTTAAAAAAGTTCCCCATTCTCGGGTAAACGCTTTGCGTTTTATTTCCCGTTACCTGAAAAATGAGCCGGTAAAAGGCAAGATAATTGTTGATGTACCAGCAGGATCGGGGTTTGTTTCGGGATTGTGTAGTCAGGCTGGCGCATTGGTGGAGCCATATGACCTGCATCCAGCGATTTTTCAGCAAGATCATTTGATCTGTAGGGAACTCGACCTGAATGAGACATTCCCCATTGCGACGGATCATGCTGATTACGTACTGTACATGGAAAATGTAGAAAGTATCTCCGATCAGTTGCATTTGATTCGCGAGCTTGCCCGCATCCTAAAGCCGGGCGGAAAACTCGTCATTACGATGCCCAACCAAAGTAATTTGCAAAATCGTGCCAATCATTTTTGGATGGAATCGGAGCGGAGCAGATTTTTTTTACCCAATGAATACAACGGGATCGTTGGGTATGATGATCAACATGTTTATTTAGGCCGCTTTTTCTTATGTGGTGTGCAACGATTGCGGAGTTTGGCGGGTTTGGCTGGATTGAAATTGGAGCAAGTACATCCCAACGAAATCAGTTATTCGGCATTGGGAATATTCATTATAGCTGCGCCTTTTTTATACCTGCGTTCTTGGCTTGCTTTGCGCCGCAATCTACGCAAGGCTGCTGGTGGCGACCAGGAGTGGGAAGTGCTGCGCATCCAACATCAATTAAATACCAGTTCTATTGTGCTGTTACATAAACATTTGTGTGTAACGTTTATCAAGCCAAAGTAATAGAGGGTAAGGAAGGAATCAAAAAAAATCACTCCTTCCTTACCTTCAATTTTTTTTTCAAACAACTTATTTCTGTAGCTTAAATTTGGTTTCAGTAGTAATCCCTTTCCAGTTGTCGGTTCGGAAAGGTGAAGCCGGAAAACCATCCTTATTGAATAAATTGCCTTCGCTGGCATCATCTGCCCAGCCATAGCGCACAGCAACTGGACTGGGTAAGTTATCTTGAAACACCACTATTTTATCACCATCGATTAAGGCTTTGGCAAAACGGAATTTTTGATCCACGCCCGCAATTTCAAACCCTTTTAAGTAACCATAAGCATCTTTAGAAGCGACTAAGCCACTCCCCAAATTGGTAAAACTCAAAATGATTTTGTTGCCATCAATTTTCATGGATTGATAAGTAGGTCCGCTGCTGAGG
Organism: Chitinophagales bacterium; assembly: GCA_038240665.1. Taxonomy (GTDB): domain Bacteria; phylum Bacteroidota; class Bacteroidia; order Chitinophagales; family Saprospiraceae; genus Haliscomenobacter. The sequence continues at coordinate 15,998 of JBBRGN010000074.1, forward strand.
AGGTTCAGACCATAAGTTTTGTTCAGCGCAAGGGCAGCCAAACGTTTACCCACATCCTGTTTGTTGAGCGGGTGAATGTCTTTAGGGTCGCCGATATCGGTGGTGACTGCCATCCCTGTATTGGGTAAAGACAGGGTCAAGGTTTGAGCTTCGCGAAGCTCGGCCCACGAACTGCCGCGCTGGCTGTTGCCATTGTTAGAATTATAACTGGATAACTGAACAAAGTAAAAAGGAAAATCGCCCTGTTTCCATTGTTTGCGCCAGTCGGAGATCATCAGCGGGAAAGCTTGGCGGTATTGATAAGCACGATCGGCATTGGATTCGCCTTGATACCAGATTACCCCTTTGATGGCAAAAGGGATCAAAGGATTGATCATGGAATTGAACAACAAGGTAGGATAAGAGTTGGGGCCTACGCCCGGTACTTTAGTAGATATACCAGCTACTCTATACTTCCAAATACCGGCAAGGGCTTGAACTTGATCCCCAATCGTGAATTTAAGGTTATTGGCATCGCCATAGAATCCACCGTCGCCTCCAGTATCGGTTACTTTTACAGCAATAACGTTATTTCCAGCGGTTAGAAGGCCTGCGGGGATGGTATATTTCCTTTTGGTATTGTAGCGCGTATCTTGTCCAATTAGGGTGCCGTTAACATAGGTTTCATCAATGTCATCAATAGTTCCTAATTCAAGTTGTGCTTCTTTTCCTTGATTTGTAGAAGTTAAAACGATGTTTTTTCGAAACCAAACTTCGCCATCCATATATCCCAACGCTTGTTGTTCCCAGGGTTTGGGGACTTCCATAGTTGCCCATTGGGAATCGTTAAAATCTTTGTTTTTCCAAGAAGGCAATTCACTCGCAATTTTATCCATTGGGCCTTGTAGCGTTTCTATCCTGGTTTTTACACCCATATTTGCTACCCGATTAAGTGAATCAAGGTTCATGCGTGGCATATTGGCAATCATACTTTGAAATTCGGGGCTTTGTTCAAACGCTTGCCGACTCGTCCAGGTCTCGGAATGAGTGCCGCCCCATGAGGTATGGATCAATCCAATGGGAATTTTTAGCTCCCCCTGCAGTGCTTGTGCAAAAAAGTACCCCACAGCCGTAAAACGCCCGGCATTTTCAGAGGTACAGACCTCCCAATTTCCAGCGGTAAGATCTTCCCTTGGTTCAGAGGCTATGGTCTGTGGAACGGTAAAATGGCGGATGAGCGGAAAATTAGCCGCTTTGATTTCTTGAACGCCATTAAGTGCCCTACTCAATGGCCATTCCATATTGGATTGACCAGAACAAACCCACACGTCCCCGATCAAAACATTTTTGAACAGTACCGTATTGCTTTTACTCTTGATGATCAGCGGGTAAGGGCCGCCGGCAGCTTCAGCAGCTAGATTGGTGCTCCATTTGCCACTGAGATTGGCGATTACAGTCACTATTTGTTGATTGAACAAGATGGTGATTTTTTCTTT
>JBBRGN010000075.1:0-17280 GCA_038240665.1 Chitinophagales bacterium
TTGGTGAAGCCGAACGGGATCACCAATCATTACAATCGGAATACGTTCATCATATTCCTTGACCAATTCCAGGTTTTTTTCTTGAATTTTGGTCTCAAACAGATGCAACATCGCGGATATGGATACCGATAACTTAAAGGGTATTTTTTCAAAAGTCATTTTACCCGCATCCACTTTGGCCAAATCCAGGATGTCGTTGATGAGTACGATAAGTGCATCACCGCTCAACTTTATGGCCTGAAGGTATTCTCTTTGTTTGGCTGAAAGGTCGGTTTTTATCAGCACCTTGGTAAAGCCGATGATGGCGTTCATGGGCGTACGAATCTCGTGGCTCATGTTGGACAAAAACTGTTGTTTGGCCTTGACGGCATTTTCCGCAGTTTTTGCGGCATTCTCGGCAAAAATTTTGGCTTCCTCAGCTACGCTGGTTGCCATCTCAGCAAACAATTTGGCTTCGATCAACTCATTTGCTATCTTTTTTTGCTCGGTAATATCTCTGGCCACAATGACCGCACCCAACACGTTTCCGCGGTCGTCTTTGTAGGTTGAGCCGTTGAACAATACATCGATTAAAATCCCGTCCTTGATCGTTAAAGGGTAGTCTACTACAAATCCTTTAGAAAAAACCTCTCGGTATACTTCCGATGCCTTTTGAGGATCAGTAAAATAGTTCTTAAAGTCGGTTCCTTTTAATTGTTCCCGCGAAACATTGGTGGCGTTAACCATGGCCTCGTTCACATCCATGATTTTACCATCAGGGCTGATGGTGATCAAAGGGTCACGGCTGGCTTCAATCAAGCTAAGCGTGTATTGCGAGAGCAATTTTTTGGCCGTAACATCGGTACGGATAGCTACATATTGATAAATAGCACCATGCTCATCTACAAAGGGAACAATAGCGGTATCCAACCAATAATTGGCGCCATTTTTCGCTTTGTTGTTGATTTCTCCTAGCCATATTTCTCCTTTTTGGATGGTTTCCCACATTACTCGAATAAAATCTTTGGGATGATAGCCAGAATTTATAATACGGTGGTCTTGTCCAATTAATTCTTCGCGGGTATATTGAAAAAGGTTACAAAAATTATCGTTTACAAAAGTGATAAGGCCTAATTCATCGGTAATCGATACATAAGACGATTCGTCGAAGGCTCTTTTATAGCCCAATATCTCTTTTAAGCTTTTTTCTAAAGTCGACTCCGCCTTTTTTTTCTCGGTTACATCTCTGGCTGCGGCAAATACGCCCAATACATGCCCACCGCTATCGCGATAAACCGAGGCATTGTAGAGCACATCGGTTAATTTTCCATTTTTGTGGCGGATGGTAAGTGGATAGTCTGAAACAAAGGTCTTTTCAAATGCTTTTTTGTAGCCAGCTCGCGCTTTTTCAGGTTCTGTAAAATAATCGGAAAAGTCAGTACCAATTAATTCCTCTCTGGAAATGCCAGTTACCTTTATCGAGGCCTCATTCACATCGGTTATCTTTCCAGCGGCGGAAATCGTGACCAGCGGATCGGTTGATGCTTCAATTAAACTTCGGGCATATTGGGATGCGCGCTCTACAGACAAGCTAAAGGCTTCTAAGTCTTTATTGGCTAGCTCTATTTTTTCTTTTTCTTTATCTTGAAATACCAGTTCTTTATTGGCGATGATCAATTCTTGTGCCCGATTTTCCTTTTCCGCATTTTGAAAAATTAGTTCTTTATTGGCGATCAGCAGTTCGTCCGCCCGTTTGCTTTTTTCTTTATCTTGAAATGCCAGTTCTTTATTGGCGATGATCAATTCTTGTGCCCGTTTTTCCTTTTCCGTATTTTGAAAAATCAGTTCCTTATTGGCGATCAGCAGTTCGTCCGCCCGTTTGCCTTTTTCGCGATCTTGAAATGCCAGTTCTTGATATGCAACAATCAATTCAGTTATATCCCGATCTAAAGTAACGATACCGATGATTTTCCCATTTTCATCTTTGACGGGCGATAGCGATAAAGATACATCAATAATTTTCCCGTCTTTTCTGATTCTTTTGGTTTCATAACGAGGGATAACCTTACCCGTAATGACTTCTTTAATCAAACCCTTGAGTTCATTGATGTAATTCTTAGGAATCAAAAGACTTATATTTTTACCAATAATCTCCGCAGCCGAATAACCATAAGTGTGTTCAGCGCCAAGATTCCAGGTCGTAATAACGCCATCTAATGTTTTGACTTTGATGGCCAAATCCGAAGAATCAATAATCAGTGCCGGAATGGTTCCTTTTTTGGCATGTTCAACAAGGTGATCAAAATCAGCTTGTTGTTGTGTTTTTTTAGTTGACATGGTACTGTTTATAGCATTTCATTCCCAATTTCTTCAATAGGACTTCTTCGCTTATTTTTCATCTTCTTAAAATGCGAGGGAGTAAGTCCGGTAATTTTTTTGAATTGATTGGATAAATGCGCTACGCTGCTGTAATTCATTTTCCAGGCAATTTCCGTCATATTAAGTTCTCCGTAGATAATTAATTCTTTTACCCGTTCAATTTTATGAAGTAGGATAAATTGCTGTATGGTAATGCCCTTTACTTCTGAAAAAACATTAGACAAATAGGTGTAATCGTGGTGTAGTTTTTCGCTGATGTAATCGGAATAATTTACAGTGGCTTGCCCATCAGAATAATGGATCATTTCGACAATTACGTTTTTGATTTTTTCAATCAAAATGGCGCGTTTGTCGTCCATTAATTCCAGCCCGGAGTGGAGTAATCCCATTTTCAATTTTTCTCTTACCGGAGCAGAAATATCTTCCATGATTTCGATTTCGCCTAATTCCACAATAATGAAGTGCAATCCCAATTTTTTTAATACTTCTTTTACCATCATTTTACAACGATTGCTGACCATGTATTTTACATAAAGTTTCATAGGCTGTTGCTTTAAATAGGTACTGCCATCTAGTTAATTAGAACTCATAAATTACCGATTGTGGTTAGTACAGAAATACACCGACCAAAATGGCAACTTAGTATTGACGGAATCTTTAGCATTCTAATTCTTCTTAAAAAACCACATCTTCAACCAATCTGCTGTAAGTATATAAACCGCTACAATTCCCAAAGCAGTAGCCAAAAGTTGTAGGGGTAATGCGGTAAAACCCAGCATAGGGGCAAAAGGTAAATAGGGCGTTGCTATGGTCAAAACGGCTGCCGCAAATCCAAACCCAACCAACACGCGTGCCGGTAAACTTTTCCAAAAACGACGGTGTGAACGTACCACATAAATGATCAAGATTTCGGTCAGTACTGATTCCACAAACCAAGCACTGCGGAACGCCTCCCTACCGACACTAAAAACAGCATAGAAAATCCAGAAGGTTGCCACATCAAAAATGGAGCTGTGCAATCCAAAAACAAACATAAACTTCCGCAAACGCTTTAAATCCCAACGTTGCGGTTTTTCGAGTTGCTCTTCATCTACATTGTCAGTCGCTACCGCTAAAAATGGAAAATCTGAGTAGAAATTGGTCAGTAGTATCTGCGTGGGCAGCATTGGGATAAAGGGAAGAAAAAGAGATGCGCCCGCTAGGCTGACCATATTACCAAAGGTGGCGCTATTGGTAATGTAAATATACTTTAAAGAATTGAAAAATGCGCGCCGACCTAATCTAATTCCTTCTTCAAGCACCCCAAGGTCGCGTTCGAGCAAAACGATATCGGCAGCTTCTTTGGCTACGTCAACTGCATTTTGAATGGAGATGCCGGCATCGGCGGCGCGCAAGGCCGGTACATCGTTGATACCATCGCCCATGTAGGCCACGGTAAAGCCGGCTTTTTGCAAAGCGCGGATGATGTGTTCTTTTTGGTTGGGCTCTATTTCAGCAAAAATAGTGGTGTCTCGACATTTGCTGACTAGCGCGTCTTCGGTCATGCGCCGAAGGTCTTTCCCCGTCAGTATTTTGGTTTTTTTTATCGCCAATTGTTCACCAATCGTTTCGGCGATGTGCACATTATCGCCGGTAATGATTTTCACGGCCACCCCTAGCTTACGCAAACCCGCGAGGGTATCGTGAATACCGATTTTCAATGGATCCTCTAGGAGTACAAAACCTAGGAATACCATGTCTTTTTCATCCTCCTTGCTGCAATCGGTAGGTACGTTTTTTTTGTAACATACGCCTAAAGTTCGCAAGCCGCGTTTACTAAAATCCAGGTATTGGTCTAGCGCCCTGGTTTTCCAGGTGGCATCGCCTGTATCAATATCCGAGCTGCCGCAGATATCTAGGATGTTTTCCACCGCCCCTTTAGTGATGAGGGTTGTTTCAGCTCCTTTTTTGACGACGATGCTGAGTCTTTTGCGTAAAAAATCGTAAGGGATTTCGTCTGTTTTCTCAAAAGCAGTGGCATCAGCAGGCGCTGGCAACAAGCGAATGGCCTGGTCAATGGGATTAGGATAACCGCTTTGATAAGTAGAGTTGAGCCACACCAGACGAGCCGTCTGGTCACTCGCCGCGCCGGCTGCATCCACCGTTCCTGCTACACGAATTTCGCCTTCGGTAAGTGTTCCCGTTTTATCGCAACAGAGTACATCTACCTCGCCCAGATTTTGAATGGCCGATAATTTGCGGACGATGACTTTTTTTTCCGCCATTTTACGCGCGCCGGCCGACATAGAGATCGTCATAATGGCTGGTAACAGCTCCGGAGCAAAACCAACCGTGAGTGCCAACGCAAAAAGCACGGATTCAACGATGGGTTTGCCAAGCCAGACGTTGGCTGCCAAAATCGCTACCGATAAAATCAAGGTGATTTGCAACAGAAAATAACCAAAATGTCGCAACCCTTTTTCGTAAGCGGTGGGTTCAGCAACATCGGTACGTCCGGCGATATCGTGCAGTAGGGCAGATTTTCCGGTGTGGACGGCGATGACGGTAGCCGTCCCAGAAGCGACATTACTGCCTTGCCAAAGCGCATTGCCGATTTTTGCTAAGGGAAGATCAGCGGCTGCAACACTAGGCATTTTGGCAGCAGGAAATGACTCCCCCGTTAAAACGGCTTCATTGACATAGAGATCATTGGCTTCAAGTAATAAACAGTCGGCAGGTAGCAAGTCGCCCGCTTGGAGTAAAACCACATCGCCTGGAACCACCAATACTCCTGAAATGGTTTGTTCCTTGCCCTCGCGTAACACGGTATTGTGAGTCGCCAACATTTGGCGCAATCTTTCGATGGTACGACCAGCATTTCTTTCTTGAAAAAAGCTCAGCAAGCCGGTGAGTAAAAGAATGGCAAAAATGATGATTACATCCGTTTTTTCACCCAAAAAAACGGAAAGCAATGCGGCTATGGCCAATAAAAGCACCAACGGATTAGAGAATTGTGAGATCAGTAAAGTCAAATCTCGTCGCCACCGCGGCAGCTCAGCGCGTTCACGACTCAAGTCTTTTTGACGTAGCTTCGCCACTGACTCCGTCAGCCCTTGTGGGGATGAGTCCAAAAGTTGAAAAATGTCTTTGGGGAGAAGCGTCCAAAATTCCGGTGTCTTTTCCATACCGATAGATGTAATCACCATGTAATTTTAGCCTGTTCAGGAATTTAAATATTGGGACAATATTAATCTCTGGACAGGCTGGTAATCTTTGAAGGAAGTAAGAAATTTAAGGAAATTTACCTAGATTAACAACTTGAAAATCAAATGTTTTAGGAATAAGAACCATAAATTCCTTTCAACTTATTTCAATTATGTCATAGAGGTCAATCGATCAACTATGGCCAATATATTTGCTTCCGCAGCGTATTCTAAAAAGGGCATCGAAGCGGAATGCGTAAGTAGTTTTTGTTTCAAAACTGGACGGTATTTTTGATATTTTGGATGAAATGTTTTTTCAACTACCATCCGCGCCATCAAATAGCTTACCGTGCTTTCGGCACCCTGATTAAGGTTGACTTGGGTCTCTTCCAACCCATCATAACATCCGCCGGTACAGGGATTGTAAATGATCTGATGTAAATGATTTTGACCTAAAAACCAATTAAAGGCGATTTCCATTTTCTTGCGGTAGCTCTCGTCCTTGAAGACCTCGTAAAATAGTTCTAAAGCCATAATCGTGTACGCCACGTCAATCGGCTGTTCGCCAAAACGTGCTTTTTCCTGGCCTTTTTGCATCCAACCGTTGTTGGGGACAACATTGATTTCGCTTGGGGTAAAGGTGTGTTTAAGCAAAAAATCAAAAGATTCAAAAGCAATTTTTTTGTAAGTAATATTCCCAGTGCTAAGCCAAGCACCCAGCATGGCTTCGGGAATGATGCTATTGCCGTAGGTCAAGTAAGGCTCAACCCAACACCAATCCATCTCTGCTTCATGTCGATACATCTGTACGATGCGATCAGCCAGCGTTTCCAGCAGGGCTTGTACTTTATGGGAGGTGGCTACAGTTAGAAAATAGTAGAGTCCTTTGATAGCGAAAGCCATTGCTCGGGTAGAGTGCATGGTTTTCAAGCTTCCCAAGCTATGGCCTAAAATGGTTTCGGCCCGGTTAACCAAATCGGTAGGCAATATTTCTTTCAAAGAGATCAAATAACCCAAGGCCCAAATCGCTCGGCCATTGGAGTCTTCTAGGTTTACTTCCGTATTTTGTTTGGTAAACGATTTATCAACATCGACATAATTCAAAAACGAGCCATCCGCTTGTAAACAATGCGAAATGAAATCCAAATAGATTTTGATCAAAGTCAAATCCCGCCGATCTCTAAATCTTTCAAAGTGCATACTTAGCGCTACCATGGCTCGGGCATTGTCGTCAATGGTATAACCAGTTTTCAGATCGGGATGGTTAATTTTTGAAAATTGAATCATCCCAAAATCGGTGGTTAGTTTTTTGATGTGGTTCAATTTTACCGGAGGCAAACTATAGCGGAGTTCGGAATTTGGGGATAAGTTTTTTTGAAACAACATCGCATATTCAACAGCTGAATTTTCCCATGCTGCGAAAACGGCGCGTTGCAACCCGTTGTTGATCAATTTTTTTCGCAATGCTCTATTGGTCAACAAGCGATTAACCGCCAATGCCAATTGTTGCGCGTCTTGAAAGTCGAAAAGGATACCGGCATCATCGCGGAGCACCTCGCAGGCATGAGGAATAGGTGTCGAAATAATCGGGCAGCCACAGCTCACTGCGTACATAAACGTACCGCTTACCGCTTGGTGCGGATCCTTGGAGGTGAATAAGTATAAATCGGTAAGCTGGAGGTATTCCAATAACTCCGACAAGGGCAAATAAGCATTGATAAACGTTACATGATTTTCGAGTTTCAGTTCGATTACTTTGGCTTCCAGTCGCCTGCGGTATTCCTCGCCGTCTTGTTTTAGTACCGATGGGTGTGTTTTTCCAATGACCAAAAACAGGGTAGTTGGATTAGCGGCAATAATAGCAGGAAGGGCTTCTAGGGTCGTTTCGATGCTTTTTCCAGAACTGATCAACCCAAAAGTGGACAATACTTTCCGTTTGCTTAGACCGTATTTCCGTTTTAATTGTGCTTTATCTAAATGCGGCACCAAATGAACACCATGCGCGATGATTTGAATTTTCCCAGCAGGAACCTCGTACTGACTTTCTAAAATAAAGGCCGAGTTTTGGGTCATCACAACTACGGAAGCACAGGCCTCGGTGATGTTTTTAACGCGAATTTTCAAGGCAAAACTAGGTTCAGGTAAGACCGTATGAAAAGCAATAACCAGTGGTTTTTTGATTTGCTGCAAAAAATGGAGAAAATTAGCTTCCGGCAGATTTTCAAAAAAACCAAACTCGTGCTGAAGCAAAACCAATTGAATCTTTCGGTCGGCATTGATGGTCTGTGCCAATTCAAGGTATTCCTGGGGTTCGGATGTATGGAGCACCATGCGAACTTCCGCCGGGTAGTCATTCCGATTTTCAGCGCCTGCTTCAAGCGCACAGACGCTTACTGAATACGACTGGCGAAACTTTTCCTGCAATGCCGTCCGCAAATCTTGCGAAAAGGTAGCAATACCACATTCTCGCGGCGGATAAGAGCTGATCAGGAGTATTTCTGGGGTTATGGCTGTGATTCTATTCTTCATAGTTGTTTGTTTAAGGGGTAAAGTTTCTGAAGGCTCAATTCCTTTTTTCTCGTTTGGGCGGCGGATTATTTTTCCGCCCTTGCTGATTTGATGGCTTAGGCGCTTGAATTCTTCGGTTTTCCAGCTTGTCCCTGCCGACGGAGTTATTTTGAGGGCTAGGTTGATTGTTTTCCGTCCTCTTGGGGTTGATTGGTCCGCCGGCATTCATCTTTTTGGGGTTATTACTAGGGGCTATCCGCTGAATATTGTTGTGCGGGATGGTTTCCCGGCCAGATCTTTCTACGCTGGGTCGATATACATTGAAAGCATCATCTTTGATGTATCCTCTACCTGGTTCGGATTGATTTTGCACCCGAAAGATGGAAACATTTTCATGGGTTACCCGACGTACCTCTTCAGCTCGTGGCCCAATCAAATAGGTACGCTGATCATGCACATAAGTATTGTTGATAAAATTGGAATGCTGTAATAAGAAGCCATTTCCTCCCCTACCCTGGTAATAATGTTGCCGCCATCCAGGATTATGGATATAAATCGTAGGAATAAAGATCCACCAGTCGTTATCTGGGTAATAATTGTTATAAGACATAGCAACTGTAATACCTGGAGCTAAAGGTGCCCAACCATAATAATTGGCATTTGATCGCCAGCTCACCCAAGCTGGTCCCCATTCGGTATCGGGTATCCATAACCACCCATAATGGAAATTGCGGATCCAACGGCCATAATGAAAAGGAGCCCAGCCCCAGGTATAGTCCGATGCCCACATGTTGCCATAATCGGTCATCACCCAGTGCCCATTGGTATAGTAGGGTCTAAAATCGCGATCCACCGAAGGCGACCACACTGACCCATACTGTGGATCGTCGATCCATTGCCCATAAGGCGCTAGGTTGTCATAAAAGGACTGAAACGAAATACTTCCTCCGGGTTGAGCGTCAATTTTGAAAACCAAAAAAAGCATCAAGCAAAAAAACGCAGTTGTTTTTATTGGTATTTGTTGCATGTCGGTATAATTATCGCAATTATGGATCATTATCCAATGAGGTCTTCATTTTTGGGAGATGCAAACATAGGCACATCCTTCAGGAGAGGTTGTTCCAATAAAGCTTTCATTAGTTCAGATAACTTCACCGAAGCAACTGCGATCTGTTCATCAGCGGCGCCATAATAAATATAGAGGTCGTCACCAAAAAGAGCCGTTCCAGTTGGGAAACAAACATTGTTAACTTCCCCTCGGGTTTCGTAGGCGAATTCTGGCGAAAATAACGCCTCTGGTAGTCGAGCAATTTCTTTAGAAGGATCGTCCAATTCCAATAAGGCGGCACAAGCAACATATTTGTAACCTGATACTGTATCGTGTACCCCGTGATAGATCAGCAGCCAGCCATGTTCGGTTTCAATGGGGGGACAACCTGAACCGATGTAACTGATCTCATGGGCATATTTGGGTTCTAAGGCAATGTATTCGGCGATGTGTAGGAAATAGCTTTCCCAAAAAATGGGTGTCAGTTCGGACAAATCTTTGACCGAAACAAACTGAATATCAGGTTTGATGCGGTGCAAAAAACATAGATTCCCCTTGATCCGGCGTGGAAAAAAGACAACGTTTTTGTCCCAAATCAACACTTTCATGGCTGAATGATAAGTAGGATGACCATTAAAACGCAGGTATTTTTTATTCAAATGGTCTCTACTTTCTGCCAAATGTTTGAAATCATCATAGGCGATCTGGGGCGTAATAATTCCTTTTTTATCAAAATAGGGTAACTCCAATGTAGTAGCATAAGCACCCAACGCATTGACACCATCATAAGCCGTATAGGTTAAGTAAAAAACACCATCAATTTTGGCAAGCCGGGGGTCTTCAACCCCTTGAATTTCATAATCAAATTGTGGAAAAAGCACGGGTAATTCATAGCGCTCCAGCACTTTCAAAGGCCCTTCCAATCGACAATAACCGATAGTAGAATAATTACCTAACCGTACTGCACGGTAAAAAATGTGTACAATTTCGCCTTCACCATAAACCGCAGGATTCAAGACGCCTGCGTTTTCAAATCCACGATCGGTTTTTTCAAGAATCACGCCGTACTTGATCACATTAACCATGGGATTTATAGTCTTTTGAAAAATTAAGGAAAAGGAAGTTAGAACTTGTTTTGGAATTTAGTTTAGGCCCATACTAGCAATCACCATTTCCAAAACAAGTCCTGATAATTAGATAGATGCTTAGCTCTTTTTCGGCTTATCGCCCTTAGTATCGGGCTTAGGGTTAAAAGCAGTAGTGTTGGGTTCTTTGCTCTTGCCTTCAGATTTGTAATCTGAGGTAGGTTTACCCTTACCCGAAGTTTTGTCAGCAGGCGCTTTTTTGTGGTTTTTAGAACCTTTGTCTTTGCTCATTTTATTCTATTGACATGCATGAAAGAATTTTCACCACGTAAAGGTGATGCTTTTGCAGTCAGTTGGCGTTATACTATTCCAATTAAAAGTTACATAATTCACTCTTTTTTACTGCTTACAATAGCCAGTTTTGTTTGCCTAGGAACGATATAGCCCATCAGAAAACCCCAAGGTTTAAGGGGTTCAATGTGGTCAAAGATTACTTTTAAAATCGCAGTAAGTGGGATCGACAAAAACATACCTGGTATCCCCCAAAGTGCATTTCCAACGAGTACAACGATGATGGTGACCAAGGCATTGAGCTTTACTTTTGAAGCCACGATGTAGGGGATAACAAAATGATTGTCGATGAATTGGATGAGCATGTAAACGCCGAATACCAAAAGCGGATACGAGGCAGAATCCTTGGTCACAAAAGCTACGATCATTGGCATGGCAATGGCAATGATGCCCCCGAAATAGGGAATTATATTGAGTATTGCCCCCGTAATTCCAAGAAATATGGCAAAATCAATCCCAAGAATCAATAGTCCAACCGAATTAAGCACCGAGATCACCAAAGCCTCCAGTAGCAAGCCGCTCAAATAGCCTTGGATGACTGATTTGCTGCCATTGAGTACCTCCATTACGGCTTCATGGTGGGTACTTTTGAACAATTGACGGACAAATTCGAGCAGGAGTTTTTTGTAGTACAGAATCAAAAACAAATAAACCGGTAAGAGCAGTAGAATGGCAATAGAGCTGCCCATATTGATCAAGGTCCGTCCAACCATGAGTCCTGAATCGTTGATAAACCCTTTTTCCGTTGCTTTGACCCAACTATCGATGTCGCGAACCCGGATATTGAAATATTTTGAGATCCATTGTATAATTTGTAAGCTTATGGTTTCCAATTTGACTTTTAGCACCGAATAGGTATCGCTTATCATCGAAAATTGGGTATACGCAAAATAGAATAAGCTAACAATAAAGAGCATTACCAATCCAACAACTATAGAAATAGCAAGGGTTCTGGGTACTTTCTTTTTTTCAAGGTAATTAACAACGCCATTCAATAACAATGCAATAAGCAGCGCGTAAATGAGGGGAACGATGATTTGCTGAGACAAATACAAAGCATAAATAAAAGCATAAGCTGCCACAAATATTAGTGCAATTTTTGCGTAAAAGGGGAGTTTTATGGTTTCCATAAGTATCTATCGATAATTCTAAAAAACTTTAAAAAAAGAGAGGCAGCTTGATTCGTAAAGACAAAGCTTTTCAAAATCAAGTGCCTCGTTTAACAGCAATTTTAATCATTTTTGATCATCTAATTAAACTTTCATTTTCTTATCACAAGTTCCTCTTGTAAAACATCAACAGCGCTAGTAGCTGCAGCCTCAAACGAGCTGGATTCTTTTTTTACAAACAGGTCGTTTCCAAGGATTTCTAAGCGAATTTCGCAGGCCATCACTTGTTTGAAATCTCGTTTTTCTAATTTCAAAAAAACGCTGGCCGCTTCGACTTTGTAAATAGCTTTTGAAAGTTTGTTGACTTCGGTCTTTACAAAATTGATCAACTCATTTCCTGGAGTAAAATGCGCGGATTGAATGATGATTTGCATGGCTAGAGGGTAAAATTTTATTTAAAATTTTGTTGATTATTGGGAAATTATAATTGTGGTGTCCGAACAAGTCGTTCAGTATTAAGTCCTTTAAGCTTAAGTCGTGCTACTATGTCTTGGTATTCCACTTCATTCATTTTGGACTTTCTGGATAGAATCCACAAATGTTTTTTGTTGGGATGACTGACAACGGCATAACTATAATCAGCTGGTAAATCGATGATCCAATATTTGCCTTTTAAAAATCCAAAGAATTGCACTTTTAACTTGGCGTTATTGGAACCAGGATCTACAAATGCTTTGCCTTTAATGGTAATCACCTTACCCGTTACGCTTCCTTTGTTGCATTGGTTGATGACAATCACATAGCCTTTTTCGTGAAACGAATAATCAGCAGTAGTCGCATAACAATTTTTTTGAAACCGTTGGGGGAAGGAAGCAATTTCGTACCATTTGCCCATGTACTTGTTCAAATCAACGCTGGCAACTGTTTCTAGAGGTTGGGCATGGACACTGGTTGCGATCATAAAAAAAGAATACATGCTTAACAGAATGTATTTTTTCATTTTATTTTAGGGTTTGAAAAATAATCCCGAACGTAGGCATGCTCTTGGTTTTCGGTCATTTTATCAGCTGGAAAAATAGAAACACTTACCTCTTTAAACAGAGGATTGTCTTTAAATGTATTGTACAGCTCGTCTTTGGCACTGGTTGGGCCAAACAACAGAACGTGATCATATCCTCTTATTATTTCGCTCAATTCTTTGTAATATGCTCCTTGTTCATGCTGCTCTTTGTTGTGCATCAAGTTTTCGCCTTTGTTCTGGGTATGAATTTTTTCTTGATGGGTAAACGTTGATGAAACTAATTTACTTTCAATTGGATCAGTTGCAAATTCCGTCAAATGCGCATGGGAATGATCCATCCATATGCCAATTTTTTTACCTAATACCATGTTATATCTGTATTAAAATTACCGATAGAGAGAAAAAACATCGTTTAGACAAAAATTGCTAAACGATGTTAAAAAATATGATGATTAAAGCGCTGCAATTAGGTTGAATAATTCCTCTTTGGTTTTGCCCAATTTGATTTGAAGCTTTCCCAACATCTCTTCTTTCTTTCCTTCAGAAAACATTAGGTCGTTATCCGTCAAGGCAGCGAATTTTTGTTTCAACTTGCCTTTTTGCTCTTCCCAATTGCCTTTTAATTCAGTCGTGTTCATGTGTATTAAGTTTAATTGCAGATGATTTTCTACCATTCAAAGGTAGGTGGCTTAGGGAAAGAAAAATTACACAAATCGGGAAATTAGTTACATGATTCACAGTAGGAATTTTTTTTGACAAGTGCGTTTTTTAGCAAAAAATTTAGAACCTAACGTGTTTTACGCTAGCTCCCGCCTTTATTCTTAGGCCAATTTTGCCATGTCGCGTACCAATATTTTCCCTCGATTGAAGTAAATCATATCGGATTTTTTCATGTCATTCAGTACCACGGTCACCGTCTGTCTTGAAGTATAGGTAATGTTAGCAATTTCTTGATGGGTCAAGGAGTGCTTCAACAACATTTCATATCCTACCCTTTGGCCACGGGTACTGATCGAATCGCGAATAAATTCTACAATGCGGGTGCGGGCATCTTTAAAAATCAAGGATTCTAGTCGATTCTCGGCATTAGTCAGGCGAGTCCCAAAATAAGTAATGAGCTCATTACAAAGATCAAAATTGACCCGCATCATTTTTTTAAAATTATCGACATGGATGGTATACAGGAGGACGTCTTCACGGAGGGTTTGAGCAAATTCATGGCGCGTGGTTTCGCCAACCAAACTAAGCTCGCCAAACATAGAAAGGGAGTGAATGATGGTTTTTACCGCTTCCTTGCCATCTTGGGAATAAGTACCTATTTTAACCACTCCTTTCACCAAAAAATAAATGGTATTTGAACAGTCGCCCGTTTGAAAAATGGTAGAATAACGAGGTTGCTCTTTTGTTTCAAGAAAGCCTGCCAATTGTTGTTTTTCTAATTCATCCAAACCGGAGAAAAACGGAAAAAGATCGATAAATAAACGTTTAGCTTGATTATCCATTTTGAGTGGGTTTTCATTCCTTCTTGGAGTTTTGATTTTATTTACGCATCAAAAATAGTCCTAAATAAAAAAAAAGCATTACACATATCCCTGAATAAGTTGTAAAATTCCCACAAAACCAATCTTGGTTTATTGCTTGGGTTTAATTTTCTTATAATACTTTTTAAATGGCCAAGAGTACTGCACGGCTTTCATGTTTTCATTGAATCTACTGATGCCGGTATCTACAGAAATAAGGGTTCTATTCAAATTGTATACGATTAGGGTATCTTTTAATAATTTACCTACCGTTCCTTCGCCTTGTTTGATTCTTGTCACAACATGGGCCATATCCTTACTCATCATGGTTACTGTGTCGCTGATCCTTTCAAATTTCCCCATGGTATTATTGATTCTAGTTACCAGCATTGTATCATTGATCAGTTTGCCAATACTGCCTTTGCCCTGTTTTATACCTTTACTGATGCTTAATAGATCGCCCGTGATGCTTAAAGCCTGATTGCTCATGCGGTTGAGATTGGATGCGGAGAAACGAACATTATTGGCCATCTGCTCATCGTTGACTAAACGCCAAAGTGAATTATCGGAATTTAATTTGAAGGACACGTCTTTAAGGTTATCGGTTATTGATTTTAGATTATTGTTGCTGTCCATCAAGGTGCGCATAATGTGCTCCATTTCAACCGGATTGGTAGACTTTAGAACAGAACCCTCTTGTACAGGTTGAGAAGGAATACCAATAGGCGAAATATTGATGATTTTATTCCCCAATAAGCCATCGTTTCCTACCGAAGCGATCGAGTTTTGATCTATGTATTTCATGGACACTTCATCGATGGTAAATTCCACTTTTATCAAGGTATCAGCGATGGCGTAGACTTTGGAGATCGTCCCCACATTGATTCCATTGAAGCGCACATTATTTCCGGTCATCAGGCCGCCTACATTTTTGAAATTGGCGCTCACATTAATGTTGGAATGAAAAATGTTTTTGTTGTTGCCGATGTAAAAAAGGCCAAGCAACAACAACGCAACGGCACTTAATACAAAAATGCCCAACTTTATCTTATTCGTTTGTTGTCCTTTCATTGTTTTACACAAAAAATTGTGCGATTTTATTGTCCTTAGATTTTTTTAGTTCTTCGTAAGTCCCAGTAGCGTAACATATTCCATCCAGCAGCATTACCACTCGATTGGAAACCATTTTCACACAATTCATATCATGTGAAATGACAATTGCTGAAGTATTGTACTTTTTTTGTATTTCCAACATCAGGTTACAAATTTCCTTTCCAGTAATTGGATCTAGCCCGGTGGTCGGTTCATCGTAAAGAATAATTTCGGGTTTAAGGATAAAGGTGCGGGCTAAGGCAATTCGTTTTTTCATTCCCCCCGAGAGTTCCTCAGGCATCATGTCAACCGTTTCGGGAAGACCTACATTGTTAAGCGCTTCCATTACTAGGTCGGTCACACTTTCTTTGGTGGTTTTGTTCCAGTGCCGTCTGAGGGGGAATTCAAGATTTTCGCGAATGGTCATGGAATCATACAGGGCGTTGCTTTGAAAAAGGAAACCAACTTTAACCCGCATTTCATCCAGTTCAGCATGGGAAAAATTGGAAATTTCTTGATCGAAAACTTGAATTTTTCCTGCATCCGGCGTTAGTAAACCAATGATGCATTTTATCAAAACGGATTTTCCTGAGCCAGATTTCCCCAGCACGACCAGATTTTCGCCGCGCTTTAATTCAACATTCAAATCCCGTAATACATGATTTTCCCCAAACGATTTTTGTAATCCGCTGATTTTAATTACCGCCTCCGCTGAATCTACTTTTTCATTGTTCATGTAAAATGTAGTATGTCTGCAATTTGTGCCGCCATTAAATCAATGATAAAAACTACAAAAGTTGAAATCACTACCGACGAATTGGCCGCTCTACCCACGCCTTCTGTCCCATTTCTGGTGGAATACCCTTTGTAACAACCAATGATGCCAATGGCAAATCCAAAAAACAAGGACTTGATGATCGACGGCATCACATCGCTAAAGGACAATTCATTAAATACCTGATTGGCAAACAATTGAAAACTGGTCACCTGATTCATATTGATGCCGATGAAAGAGCCATAAAGAGAAATCGTATCCCCAAACACCACCAATAAGGGGAGCATCAACATTGAAGCTACTACTCGGGTGACGACTAAGTATTTAAAGGGGTTGGTGCCAGAAACTTCCATGGCGTCAATTTGCTCGCTAACCTTCATAGAGCCTAATTCCGCACCGATGCTGGAACCTATTTTACCTGCACAAATCAATGCCGTAACAACGGGAATGATTTCCCGAATTAGGGAAACCGATACCACCGAAGGTAGCCATGATTCTGCGCCCAAGGCTTCTAGTGAGGGGTGAGATTGAATGGTGATCACCAAACCCATAATTAATCCGGTGGTACCCACTAAAGCCAAGGATCGGTTGCCAATAAAAAAACACTGCCGCAGTAATTCCGAAAATTCATAACGAGGAATAAATACTTCTTGAAAAAACCTACCAGTAAAACTGGATAAGTTGCCGGCTTCGGATAATAAATTATTAAATGATATTGTTTTCATTTTTACTTGCCCAGTTCCTTTTCATTACTTAGTTTTCAAAAATAAAGGGAATTCTATGCCTAATCAGTGATATTATTCAGGCTTTCCGCGCTAGCTTAATGACAATAATCATCAAAAACACAAAAAGCCATCTCTAAACGATTTTTGAGATGGCTTTTCTTTAAGAAGATAAGAAATGATTCCGTAACAAGTTGGTTCTTTTGGCGCAGTTGCCTTATTACTGAATCATTTCTTATTTTTATGCTATTGCTAGTATTCTACAACCAATTCATTTTCTACCGACCATACGCCGGGTGCATTTCAAGCCATTCACGTCAAGGTAGCTGGTAATGTGGTGAAATTAACAGGTAGTGTACATTCTCTATACCAAAAAGACGAAGCAGGACGGTTGGCTTGGAATGCACCCGGCGTATGGTCGGTAGAAAATGAATTGGTTGTAGAATACTAGCAATAGCATAAAAATAAGAAATGATTCAGTAATAAGGCAACTGCGCCAAAAGAACCAA
>JBBRGN010000076.1:0-17082 GCA_038240665.1 Chitinophagales bacterium
AAACTGTTTCATTCTAGTTGAAAAGATAGAGGTGAAGGGGTTCTCGTACGAAAGTACAGTATAACCCTTGTCGTTAGCGCCAACGGCTAAGTTAGGATAACCCGCTGTTTTCAATGTCTTTAGCAATTCCCGAGAACGAGATAAATGTTTTTCTGCGGTGGTAAGCGCCGCCGCAATTACTTCCTTATTCAATCCTCCATCTGGGCTGTCCTTCACCCATTTTACTTCCAATTGCAGATCTGCATCCTTTCGATCCTTTAGCAGCAACGCTATTGCTTTATCATTTTTTTGTACCTGCTCAACTGGCATTACCTCAAAACGCTGCGAAAACCATGTAGCTAAGAGCTGTTGCGCCTCAGGATTGCCTGGTTTAGGTCCACAAGCAAAAAGGCTGATGATGCCCAAAGTCAAGACAAAAATCCAATGTTTCATTTTAATTTTGATTTACTACAAATTTAAGCTTTGGACAATCGCGTTGGCGCGGGTTACTTACTGATCTCAAAGATCATCGACCGTACTTTCACGTTTAGCAACTCTCCCAAGCGTTGCCAGTTGGCATGCCACTGCACCGGAAAATTTGTTTTGGGTAAAGTCAGTAACAAGGAATAGTAGAGGTTTTGCGTTTTCCAAATATTCAACTCAATGGGCATTTTTTGTAAAATTTCCAAGGTACGGTTCAGATGATGCAAACGATCTACGGCAATAGGCCCCTCCTGCTCTACTTTTTGAATCTCCTGATATAGCCGCTCAGCAACAACCAATTTCAAAGAAGAACGATTGGTCAGTTTTACATCCCATTTTTCAAACTCATCAGACAGGTGCTGTAGCTCTCTATTGTTCAATGAATGTCCATTGGTAAAAACACCATAAAAGTCATTGTTCAGAATAAACTTGACGGCGCTCGTGAAAGTATCTGGCAGCGGAATGTTGCTGCTCTGGATGCCGATCATCAACTGGTAGTTGTCATTAAAAATCTCTCGGAAAACAGTTTCAGCTTGAAGTAAGCTGCGCCCCATGATTTCGCCCAAGATCTTGCGTTTTTCATCCCGAAATAGATGCCAATACGTAAATCTATCTGATCCAAAATAGTCTTGCATAATCCCGACCACCTGACCAAGATCGGTATTGTTAAAGGCCGGGATAATTTCTTCGGCCATCTCGGCGTACCGTTCGCGTGACATATCTACTGAAATGTGTCCAATCAGGTTTTGCTGCCCCAAATAGAGTACCGCAAAATTGAACAATTTTTCAGAATGAGTGGCTTTAGAACGCACCGTTGTACGACCAATAACGATCTTGAGTTTTCCCGCCTCATAACGATCAAAAACTTCACTTTTTGCCCAGTAATTGAAGATTTCTAGGTCTTCAGGATATTCTTCAAACAAAGAAGAAGCCGCAAAATGCATACCCACACGAGCCAAATCCAGACGTGCAGGGATCACGTTTTTTCGATAGCTGGTAGCGCCGTTGGGGAAATAATTGCTAGGGACTTTTTCCAACCTTCTTACAAATTCATCATGAAAGTCAAAACCGGAAATCTGCTCTGCATAATGAATGGCGCGATTGGCATATTGCAATATCTGATCCGTCTCTAGTCCGGATACTTCATCAAAGAACCACCCACAACTGGTGTACATCAACATGGCGTGTCGCTGCATTTCCATCATGCGCAAGAGGGTAATTTTTTCGTCTTCCAGCAAGGTTTTTCGCGCATACCGTTCGATGAATTGCTCAATGGAAGCGTCGCTACGATCCATAAATGCCGTTATATAGCCATTGCGTGCCGCCCAAGGATCGTACAACAAGGCCTTGGTATGTTTTAAATACAACGGAACCAATTCATCGCGCAACCAATCAAGCGCGTCGCGCAAAGGGCCTCGCCATTCTTGGTTCCAATCTGATCGGCCACCGGAGTTACAACCACAGTTGCTGCGCCAACGCTCCACGCCATGTACACAGCTCCAGGAGCTATTTTCGTGGATCTGTACTTCCCAAGTTGGAGGAAATAATTCCAAAAACTGACTGTAATTCGTCAGCTTAATATCTTCATGATTTTGGATATTGTCCAAACATGCCGAAAGCGCCATCTCACCATAGCGGTGATGGTGGCCATAGCTCTCTCCGTCGGTGGCAATGTGGATCAATTGTGGGTCAGGGATGTCTTCAAAAGCATTGATGAAGGCATCGGCAAAGCTACGTCCATCGTTGAGCAAACCTTTAAAAGCTACGCCTTGAGCGATGTTGCCATCATAAAAAAACAAAGAGATTTCTTTACCGGAGGGCAATTTACAAAGATAGGCCCGACGTGGGTCGATGCTATCATGCGCCAATTCTTCCCAATCACTTGATCCAATTTTGCGAATGGCTTTGCCTTGACGCGGCGCTAATACTGTGAATTTGATGCCATTTTCAGCAAGCACTTCCAAGCTTTCTGTATCAGCTGCTGTTTCGGCAAGCCACATGCCTTCGGGTTTACGTCCAAAACGAGTAGCAAAGTCATGTATTCCCCAACGCACCTGCGTTTCTTTATCGCGGCGTGGGGCTAAAGGCATGATGAGGTGGCTATAAACCTGTGCCATAGCCGATCCATGACCTTTAAAATAAACCAAACTATCCTTATCTGCTTGTAGTATCGCTTGGTAAGTTGCCGGATCTGCTTTTTCCATCCACGACAATAGCGTTGGGCCAAAATTAAAGCTGATGCGGGAGTAATTATTGGAGATTCCGATGATCATTTGCTGCTCATCGAGTAACCGAGCAGCCGTATTTGGCGCATAGCATTCAAAGTTGATGCGCTCATTCCAATCGTGAAAAGGGGATGCGGAGTCCTGCATTTCCACTACTTCCAACCAAGCATTTTCACGGGGCGGCTGGTAGAAGTGACCGTGGATACATACAAACTTTAGGTCTTTCATCTTGTTTGGATCAAATAAATTTACAGCTAATATAGCCATTGACGGGAAAGAAACGGCTCTCTGGCGACTTTAATTGGCAATTAGTCTCCTTAGGACATCAATACTCGTTGGCTTTTTTATCTTTACCGAGTGAAAAAAATGCCATTTTTTCCTAAAAAAGACTACTAATGCGCCAATTACGATTCCCTTTTTTACTCTTTGTTATTTTCTGTTCACCCGTTATTCTGATTACGGCACAAACCCCCAAACGTTTCACTTCTGCTGAAGTTTATGAAAGCATTCAAAAACTGAACTTTCTAGGTTCGGTGCTCTTTGTTGCCGCTCACCCTGATGATGAAAACACCCGCCTCATCTCCCATTTGGCCAATGAGCGCAGGGCCAATATCGCTTATCTATCCATTACCCGTGGCGATGGTGGTCAAAACTTGATCGGCCCGGAGATCCGGGAGTTTTTAGGTCTGATTCGTACTCAAGAATTGCTCGCCGCACGGCGCATTGATGGCGGGAGACAGCTCTTTACCCGAGCCAATGATTTTGGTTTTTCAAAAAATCCTGCGGAAACTTTTCAAATCTGGGATCGCCAAGCCATTCTTTCCGACGTAGTGTGGGCGATGCGCAAATGGCAACCAGATGTAGTCATCAATCGTTTTGACCACCGTACGCCGGGAACGACGCACGGCCATCATACCGGTTCAGCCATCTTATCCTTTGAAGCTTTTGATCTGGCCAACGACCCCAAAGCATTCCCAGAGCAGTTATCGTTGGTAGAACCTTGGCAACCAAAACGTATTTTTTTCAACATCTCTTGGTTCTTTTTTGGTAGCCAAGCTGAATTTGAAAAAGCCGATAAATCAAAATACAATACCCTTGATGCGGGCACCTATTTCCCTTCTCGTGGTAAATCTAACCAAGAAATTTCAGCCGAAAGCCGTAGCATGCACAAATCCCAAGGGTTTGGATCAAGCGGTTCACGGGGTTCTTCTCTGGAATACTTGGAGTTTTTGAAAGGTGATGAGCCTGTAGATAAAAAAGATATTTTTGCTGGCATCAACACCACCTGGACTCGAGTGAAAGGCGGTGCCCCCATCGGCAAGTTGGTAACCGAAGTCTTGGCGGAATACCGCTACGCCAATCCAGCGGCAATAGTGCCTAAATTGGTTAAGATCCATCAATTGATCGACGCACTGCCTGATGGCTACTGGAAGCGGGTAAAATTGGCG
This sequence comes from Chitinophagales bacterium, assembly GCA_038240665.1. Taxonomy (GTDB): domain Bacteria; phylum Bacteroidota; class Bacteroidia; order Chitinophagales; family Saprospiraceae; genus Haliscomenobacter. The sequence continues at coordinate 4,136 of JBBRGN010000076.1, forward strand.
GAAATCAAGGATGTCATTCGTGCTGCTTTGGGTCTGTACCACGAGGTATATGCATTGGAACCTTCCGCAGCTCCTGGCGAAGAGGTGGCGTTGCAATTGGAAACCATCAACCGCAGCAGCGCTAAAGTAGCATTAGAAAAAATCAGTCTGCAACCCTTTGGTCGCGACACCTCCCTCGTTTTTCCACTGGAAAACAACAAGGATTGGACTTGGGCGGTAAAAGTGCGTCTGCCTACAGACCTGAACTATACTAGCCCTTATTGGCTCAATGACCCTTCAGCGGTAGGTACTTATACTGTTAAAGACCAAGCCTTGCGCGGGTTACCAGAAACGCCGCGTACCTTGAAAGCGGTTTTTCAATACCGCATTGAAGGGCAGTTGATCGCTTTCGAATCTTTTATCACCTACAAAGATACTGACCCAGTAGACGGGGAATTGTATCAACCTTTTGAAATAATTCCGCCGGTTTTTTCTAAAATTGCGGAAAAAGTCTACGTTTTTGGCGACAATCAAGCCAAAGTGGTCAATGTGGCGGTTCGTGCTGGTAAAGCTAAAATCAAAGGCGATTTAAAACTCAACTTGCCTGCTGGCTGGAAAGCAGAACCGACCAGTGCCGAATTTTCCATCGCTAAAAAGGGCGAGGAGCAAACCATTCGTTTTATCGTCACTCCACCTAGCTCCGAAAGCGAAGGCTATCTGGAACCAATCGCTACGGTCGATGGAAAAGCGTATACCAAAGAATTCATCAGCGTCAAATACAAGCATATTCCTACGCAAATGGTGTTGTTGAATGCCACCGCTAAAGTAGCTCGGATCAACCTCCGTAAAGAAGGCCAATTGATCGGCTACATTTCCGGTGCTGGCGACGATATCCCTTCGAGCCTCCAACAAATTGGTTATAAAGTAGAGATGCTACAGGAAAAAGACATGAATCCGGATAACCTCTCTCGGTATGATGCCGTGATTCTAGGCGTACGCGCTTACAATACCGTGGATGCACTCCAATTTCAACAAAAGAACTTGCTCGAGTACGTGCGCAAAGGTGGTACAATGCTGGTACAGTACAATACCAATTTCGAACTCAAGCTTCCCATCGCCGAGGTAGCCCCCTACCCCATCAAAATTTCGCGCGACCGGGTAACCGACGAAAATGCCGAAATGCGTTTCCTCAAACCGGAACATCCTATTCTTCATTTTCCCAACGAAATCACCAGCAAGGATTTTGAAGGTTGGGTGCAGGAGCGCGGTTTGTATTTCCTAAGCGAATGGGACAAAAAATTTGACGCGATCTTGTCGTGTAATGATGCCGGCGAGACGCCAAAAAATGGCGGATTGCTGGTAGCCAAATACGGCGAAGGCTACTATGTGTATACCGGCTTGTCGTTGTTCCGCGAGTTGCCAGCGGGTGTATCTGGCGCCTACCGCTTGATTGCCAATATGATTTCCATTGGAAAATCGAAAAAACAATAATCTATGAAAGATGCCAACCAGTCCGTTAGCTCCGTAGACCAACCGCCCATCATGCGCACCTGGACACAAGTGTACTGGTTGGTGATCCTTTTCAATGTGGTTTTAATCTCTTTGTTGTATTGGTTTACGCAGGCTTTTGCGTAAACCAATACCCTCCCTCTTTTGATCGGACATCGTTAACCGAATACGGCCCCAGTATTGACACGCACATTCAAAACCTAAAATCATGGTTCTAATTGATTGGGTTATCATGTTGACCACCCTATTTAGCATTGCAGCATATGGGATTTGGAAAACAAGAGCCATCAATACTTCTGAAAGTTATCTACGCGGCGACCGCGATCTAAAATGGTGGATTATTGGTTTGAACATCATGTCGACCCAAGCCAGTGCCATCACCTTTCTTTCTACTCCTGGTCAAGCGTATGAAGACGGCATGCGTTTTGTGCAGTTCTATTTTGGGTTACCGATCGCGATGGTCATCCTGAGTATTTTTGTGATCCCCAATTATTACCGACTCAAAGTCTACACGGCTTACGAATTTCTGGAATCGCGGTTTGGACTTCCTACCCGCGTGCTTACTGCTGTTTTGTTTCTGATTCAGCGGGGTTTGGCTTCCGGACTAACCATTTATGCACCCTCCATTATTTTATCGCATATCTTGGGCTGGCCGCTCAATAGCACCATTTTATTCATTGGTATCATTGTGATTGTATATACTGTTTCTGGGGGGACAAAAGCCGTTAGCGTCACCCAGACCCAGCAAATGGCGGTTATCTTTTTAGGCTTAATCCTAGCTGCTGGGATCATCATCTACAAACTTCCTGATCAAATCAGTTTTGGAGATGCCGTTTCTTTGGCTGGAAAAATGGGCAAATTAAACGTAGTTGACTTCAAATTTGACTTATCCAACCGTTATACTTTTTGGTCGGGAATCCTGGGTGGGGTCTTTTTATTTCTCTCCTATTTTGGCGCTGATCAATCCCAAGTATCGCGTTATTTAGGTGGCAAATCGTTGACTGAAAGCCGGTTGGGATTATTGCTCAATGGCATTTTAAAAATCCCGCTACAGTTTGTCATTTTGTTTGTAGGCGTTTTGGTGTTTGTATTTTACCAATTCACCCAACCGCCCCTACATTTTAATCAAACCAACGTTGAAAAACTGGAAAAAACCGCAGCTGCTGCGGAGTTTCATGGCCTGGAAAAAGAATATGCTCAGCTTTTTTTGCAACGCCGACACGAAGTAGAAGGTTTGATGACCGCTATTCGCCAAAAAAACCCACAAGCCATTGCAGAAGCACAGACGCAAGTAAAATCTATACAGGCGCGCGATAAAAAAGTACGCGAACAGGTCAAAACCCTCATTTCGAAAAATGTAGCGGGCGCTTCCTCTAAGGATACGGATTATGTTTTCATTAGCTATGTATTGAAGTACATGCCGGTGGGTATTGTGGGTTTATTGCTGGCTATGATTTTTGCAGCAGCATCTTCAGCCTCCTCTTCCGAATTGAATGCACTAGCCACTACCACGGTGGTAGATTTGTACCGGCGCATGTTTGTAAAAAATGCTTCCGATCGGCATTATTTGTTGGCTTCCAAGGGATTTACCATTATGTGGGGCGTGATTGCGCTTTCTTTTGCCATTACCGCTCGTTTGTTTGACAATCTCATTCAAGCGGTCAACATCATCGGGTCAATTTTTTACGGGGTCATTCTTGGCATTTTCCTTACGGCTTTTTTCCTAAAAAAGGTAAAAGGCCGTGCTGTTTTCATTGCTGCCATCATTGCTGAATCGCTCATCATTTACATCTACTTCCGCGATGTTGTTGCCTTTTTGTGGTTGAACTTGATCGGTTGTGCATTGGTAATGGGATTGGCACTGTTGTTACAAGCTATTTTAGGAGACACAAAAGAAGAAAAAGCGTTGGACAACATCAACTAGACTAAATCCAACGCTTTTTCTAAATTACAACAGCAAGATAGGATCGTCAACTACTCTTAAGTTTTCGTTGAAGGCATCCATTTGTGTGAGGTCTGCTGAGGAAATTTCGAAGTCAAAAACATCAAAATTTTCCTTTAATCGCGCTTGGTTAGCTGATTTTGGAATGGTGGAGACGCCATGTTGTAGTGCCCAGCGCAAGATGATCTGGGCTGGCGTTTTACCATATTTATTGGCTAGCGCTACTAACCTTGGATCATCCATGCGTTGCCCGCGCACGAGCGGCGTGTAAGCTTGCAATTGAATGTCGCGTTTTTTGCAGTAATTCAAAAGTTCTTCGAGGTACAGATAAGGGCTAAATTCGACTTGATTCACAACTGGAACCACTTCGGCGTGGGTTTCCAATTCCTCCAAAAATGGAATCAAGTAATTGGCCACCCCAATGGCGCGAATACCCCCCTCGCGGTACAAATACTCCAGCGCTTTCCAAGTATCTTTTCGGGTTGCTTTCAATGGCCAATGCACCAAGTAAAGGTCAATGTATTCGCAGTTTAGTTTTTGCTGACTGACCTCAAAAGCGCGCAGCGTTTGATCATATCCTTGATCGGCGTCATTGACTTTGGTGGTAATAAAGAGCTCCTCTCTGGGAATACCGCTTTGACGTACCGCATTACCAATCTCCGTTTCATTGTGGTACATGGCCGCGGTATCGATGAGCCGATAACCCAATTCTAGCGCCCACAATACGGCCTGTTCAGCTTCTTGATGGTACATATCATAAACGCCCAGACCCAACAAGGGCATGGTCACACCGTTGTTCAGTACGGTAGTCATGCCCTTGCTGGCAGGCGTGTTCTTTAAGTCAGGCATAAAGCGTGCTTGTTTTTTTTGAAAAAAATTAACGCTAAAGGAAAGTGCCTATAATTTACTTCCATTGCTCCAACCCAAGCAATTTCTTACCCAAATCGTTTAACTCCGCCGTTTCGTAACGGGTTTGCTCCCATCCACGTGGATCACCGGGGAACGCATATCCTTCTGGCGCAATGCGATTTTTCCAAGAATTGATGCGCCATTGACGAAGCGCTTCATTCTCTTCTTCGGCTGGCATCATGGAAATGTACTGCGCAATCCGCACTTTGTCCTGCGATAAATTGGGGCGAATACCATGTGGTTGAGAACTATTGAAAATCAAAAGATCTCCGGCTTCCAATTTTACTTTTACCAATTGATTTTCGAAGCTGGAAGTATCGGGCTTAAACCGATCCCGATCAGTAGGTTGGGTCAATTTCCAGGTATCATAGGTACGGAAAAGCTCAGGAATACATTGAAAACCGCCCATGTTTTCGTCAGTTTGATCCGCGAGGGCCAAAACACCTTGGACATTCTGCGGTTTGGTTTCGGGGTCATAATCCCAGTGAATAAAACCCTTGTATTCAAAACCCGGTCGGATCGGAAAATTGAGGTTAGCGCGGTCGATGGTTACCCACAATGCTTCCACTCCCCATATATCAACAAAGGCATCGTAGACCTTCTCCATTTGGCGATTGTTCCACAGGTGCTGGTTGTTGTAAACCTCCACCATACCCGTTCCAGCCAATTCTTTCATTTTCATTTCGGCGCGTGGCGCAGCATACCAAGTCTCTTGGTTCTTCGGGTCTTTTTCTTCAAACTCCCACAAAAAAGCGGCGGTGCGTTCAACCTGTTCACGCGGCACTGCATTTTTCACGACGATGTACCCATTTTGGATCCAAAACTGCCAATCTTCCTCGCTCAGTACGCGAAGGGGAGTTCCGTTGGAGCGATCGCTCAATTTGCTGCTGCTGGTGGAGGCAGTGGAAGGGTTTCCGGGGATGTCGGTATGGGCATTATTTGGGATCATGGTCGGGATCATGGTCGGAGCCATCGTACCTTTTTCTTGTTCCATATTAAATCTTGTTTTGATGGTGTTGTTGAAAATTACTTTGCTAAAAAAAATCTTCCGTATCAATGATTACAAAGTTAGTTCCTTTACCCCAGTGATTCCTAGCCCGAAAATTGCCATTTTTTGAACAATATTGATATTTTTACACTTACAATAATCCCATTTTGTAAAAACCGCGCAATTTCAATTCATGAAGTTACAGTTAGAGGAGATAAAACAGGATAAAAACACCGCTTTCCGGATGAATGTCAACCCCAGGATGAACGATTTTTTTTATTGGCATTTTCACCCTGAATTTGAATTGGTGTACATTGAAGGAACCGACGGCACTCGGCATGTTGGGGAACACATTGCACGTTTTGCGGGGAATGATCTGGTGTTGATTGGGTCGTATATCCCCCACCTAAATTTCGATTACGGAGTTAAAACGGATTATGAAAAACGAGTCATCCATATCCGTCCCGATTTTTTAAAGGCAGCATTGGCCAATTTACCTGAGCTATCTGCCGTCTATCAGTTGTTTGAAAAAGCCCAGTATGGCATTGTGTTTGATGAAAAAACCAAACGCAGCATTGGTCCAAGATTGATGACCCTCCATTTGTTGCCACATTTTCAACAATTTTTAGCCCTTTTGGACATTCTACAGTTATTGGCAACCGCAACCGATTTTAAATTACTCCATTCTGAGCCCGTAAAAAATCAATATACCCGTAAGGATCAGGAACGTTTGCAGCGGTTGTACCGTTTTTTAGATGAACATTATCAACGTAAAATAGAAATAACGGAAGTGGCGGAACTTTGTCATTTTACCAATGCCGCCTTTTGTCGTTATTTCAAAAAAATGACCCGACTTACCTTTACCAAATTTTTAAATCATTACCGCGTCAACGAAGCAAAACGCTTGCTGTTGTTGGATAAAAATGTGACCGAGGTCTGTTTTTCCTGCGGTTTTGAAAGTCTTTCCTACTTCAACCGTACCTTCAAAGAAATGACCAGCGAAAATCCCCTAGCCTTCAAAAGGAGGTACAGCAACCGAAGCCTAGATCTCTCAAATACCGAACGGGTATAAAACAAGCTTACCCATCGATTTTTTTCCGTATTTCCACCGATTCTGTAAAACTCCTCGCCGCATTGGCAAACTCCGAAGGAACCAATACGATGGTAGTGGTATTGTTGTCGATGCCAATTTCGGAAAGCATCTGCATGCGCCGCAATTCTAGTGCAATAGGGCTGCCTTCCATTTCTTTAGCGCCTTGTGTCAACTTGATGGATGCTTCCAATTCCGCTTCCGCTTTGACGATTCTAGCTCTTTTTTCGCGGATTGCTTCGGCTTCACGGGCCATGGCGCGTTGCATGGCTTCAGGGATTTCAACGTCTTTCATTTCCACCATTTCAATTTTGATCCCCCAAGGCTCAGTGGTACTGTCGACAATTTTTTGCAGCGTGCCATTGATTTGCTCTCTTTCGCGAAGTACCTCATCCAAGGTATGTTGACCAATAATGTTGCGCAGAGCCGTAACCGAGAACTGGTATACGGCTTGGTTGTAATTGGCCACTTTGATGATGGCATCTTCAGGATTGATGATTTTAAACCAGAGTACTGCATTGACTTTGATGGTAACGCTGTCCTTGGTAATGGTTTCTTGTTGTTCTAGGTCAACCGTTTTGGTGCGGATATCTACACGTTGCTGTTGATCAATGAGGGGAATGATCCAATACAAACCAGGCCCTTTGATCGATTGAAAACGACCCAATCGAAAAACGACTGCGCGCTGGTATTCCTGGGCTACGCGTATTCCGGAAAGGAGCAAAAAGGCAACGATTGCGAGAATGGTTAGCAAAGTCATGTTGTTGGTTTTTCTGAAGCGTCGATAAATTTACCACTTTTCCTTGACACCCTCATTATTAAGGGAACATTTGTAAGTACATGGAGTAATGGGTACGGATAGGGTGAATTTTACCTAAAATGGTTACTTTGATCAGCATTTGAATAAATCACTAATAACCAACTAAAATGAAAATTTTCAAGCAAATTTTAACCTATCTATTTGGCGTGTTTATGATTTTGGGGAGTTATTCTCATTTCACCAATCCGCCGATGTATGCTGGTTTTTTTCCTGAATACTTCCCTAGAGATTTCATCAATTTGATGGGGGGCGTTGTAGAACTTCTATTGGGAATCGGCATCTTTATTCCCCAAACCAAGTCTTTTACGACTTTGGGCATTTTACTCTTGATGCTGGCATTTTTGCCTTTGCACATCATTGATGTGTTCAAAGCCCATCCAGCCGTAGTTACGCATCAAATTGCGCTGATTCGCTTGCCTATTCAGTTTGTTTTTATTTTGTGGGCTTGGTATATCAATAAGAAGTAGACTCAATTACGCTCATTGCCTTCCTCTCTATTCAATGAAAAACCAAGCGTGTCCAATTTTATGGCATTGAAGGATTTTGGTATTGTACTAGAATTCCGAAAAAATACCGTAAAAAACACCGCCGTAAACAAACCCACTCCACCCGGCACCAACCAAACATACTGCCAGAGGATTTTATCCCCTACCACCTGCCAATTGACCACTTCACCAGCAATCAAGGAGCCTATAAACGCACCTACGCCAGATATAATCAAGGCGATGAATCCCTGAGCGGTACTGCGCATCGATACTGGAACCTTTTCATCGATGTAAATCTGCCCAGCCAAAGCAGTAAAAGACCAGGCCAAGCCATGTAAGGCCAAGCCAATCCACACTGGAGTAGGTAGCTCAATGCCTCCCCAGGATAAAAGCAGGTAGCGAATCCCCCAGGCCAATATGCCCAAGATGATCACTATTTTTAGTCCAAAAAAACGCCGGGCATAAGGCAATAGCAATACAAAAACAACCTCAGTAGCCTGTCCAATCGACATCATTGCCGCAGCATTGGAAAAACCCTGATCTTTTAAATAAGCGTTGACAAAACTGTAGTAAAATGCATTGGGGATACAAATCAAAGTCAAGGTAATCAGTAATACCATAAAACTTCGATCGCGGATCAATAAACTACCCGTTTTCCAAAGGCTGGGTTTTTCTTTTTTTCCTGGCGGGTAGGTAGCCGGTAATGTCAACACATACAAACTTTGAATAATGGACGTGCTTGCCGATAATTGGAGCGGAAGCACGGTGGTTTCCAACTCCAGACCACCCACGCAAAGTCCAGTAGCGATCCAGCCCATCGTACCCCAAATACGCAACCGCGGATAGTCGCGGGCCGGCAAAGGGACATTGTGAAAAGTCAGAGCAGTAGACAATGCAAACGTAGGCATGTAGCAAATGGCATACAACAACATGACTGGATAAAAAGAGGCAAAATGATGCAAGGTGGTAAGGGTAAACATCAACAAACCTCCTACAAAATGGAGCACCGCAAGAATGCGTTCGGAACGAAAATACTGATCAGCTAGTCTTCCTGCCCAAAAAGGAGATACCATAGCTGCGATGGCCGTGGTTCCATATACCAGCCCTACTTCGCGACCACTAAAATGCTGGCTTTTCAATAGATAGGTACCCGTTGTCACCGCCCAAGACCCCCAGATGAAGTATTGGAGGAATTGGAACAAAGCCAAGCGGAGATAGAGCGTTATTTTCAATGTACTATTGATGAGCTTAAGGAACAAGTCATTCCTAAAGGGTAAAAATGGGGAATTTAAATGCTATTCCATTTTTTTCGCGCCATTAAAATACTTTCTAAAAAACAACAAATGATCGCCAACCGCATTGCTCCAATACTCCCAAGTGTGGGCACCGGGACGCACGATATAGTCATGCGGAATCTTGGCATTTATCAATGCTTGGTGGAGGTTTTGATTGACTTTGAAAAAAAAGTCTTCACTTCCACAATCGATCATCATGGGTATTTTTTTTCCTACAAAAGCTTGTAAATTATTGATCACGGCATACTTGTCCCAGTTTTCCGGATGGGTTTCTTGGGCTCCCAATAGCTTGGAGATGCCCCAGTTTTTAGAAAAGGGGCGTATATCTACGCCGCCGCTCATGCTCCCCACTGCACCAAAAATATCCGGGTGCTGAGCCGCCAACCACATCGCGCCGTGCCCGCCCATGCTCAAGCCCGTGATCGCCCGCCCTTCTCGCTGTGGCAGGGTACGCAACACTGAATCAATATGCGCCGGCAATTCACGCGCCATATAAGTATCATATTTTGAAGCAGTATCCAAAGGACTATCGATGTACCAACTGTCATATCCGCCATCCGGTGTAACAATAATGACCTCAAAAAGCGAGCTCCAATAAGTCAATTCCGGAACCTTAGTGATCCAGTCGCGTTGATTGCCACTGTATCCGTGTAGCAAATAGACCACTGGGTAGCGCCGAGTAGGCTGTATAAGATAGCTGTTGGGAAGAATAGCAATATAGGACAACTTCCGGTGCATGGCTTTGCTGCTCACGCTGCTTTCCTGTACCACAGAATTGGTCAGAGGCGTCTGGGCTGATTGAGAACAAGCACCAATTGCCTGTAGTAAAAAACAAAAAACGACCAAAAAACGCCAGGTAGGAATACGAAGGATTGTCGGCATGGTGAAAAAAATGCAAAACGGCGTTGATCTATGCACCTGCTGAATCAACGCCGTTTTTATGTAAAAAACTATTTATCAAGCTTTTACCTCTATACTACTTGTACCTTTCTTTTTGGGAACGGTTCCAAACACATAATCCCAGATGGGAGAAGAAACACCAAACATAGCATCTTCAGGGCTATAATGGTGGATGGAGTGGTTGACCCACAATGCTTTTAAGAAATTATTGGGCATCCGGAAAATATGTACCGAATAGTGAACCAATAAGTAAAAAGCATAACCAACTAAAAAGCCGGCTAGGAAAGAAAAAGAATACTTATCCAGCAAAAGTTTGAATATCAACAATAGGATAGTTGCAATAATCACACTCAAAAAGGGCGGCATAGCCAAACGTTGTTTGTCTTTTGGATAATCATGGTGAACACCATGCATGGTATACTGCATTTTGGCCTTTTGGGGCGAAGATGCTTCCATGTGGTATACATTGCGGTGTACCAAGTACTCTACAAGGGTAAAGAACAGCCATCCGCCAAAAAACAAGGAAACAACTTGGATATTGGTCAGGTTAGTCGTGGTTTTGGTGTACAAGATCAAACCTATCGCGTAAAGAAAAAACAAGGAAACCGGTATAGCGATATGAGTACGCGTAAACCGATCGACCCATTTGTTTTTGAACAAAGGAACTGAAATGTTTTCGTTGGATAAGTAAGCTTTGTTTTTATTGATACTCATAAGTTTGGGTATTTTGAAACGGTTGAAACCGATTTGTGTTCGTTTTTGAATTAAGGAAAAGGAAAAATTAAATCCCTAGCGACTCCCGAGTCGCTTTAATCACCTTTTTGTACCTCAGCCGATAAGTACGATAATACTTGCTGTATTTGTTTTTGATGGCTTCATAGCTGTATAGGTAAACATGCGAAGATTCAGCAGCCGGTAAAACCTCGAGCTGAGGCGACATTTCACCTTTTACATCTTCTTCTTCGTCCTGAAGATAGCCTTGGTCGTACATCCAGTTGTCATCAAAAATTTTACCTAGATACCGTGAGCCATGATCAGAAAACAAAACCACCACCACATCGTCCGGCTTTAGGGTATGGGCAATTTGAAATACCGCCTGCATGGCTGATCCGCTTGAATAGCCCACCATCAGACCTTCTTTACGGGCCAATTCGCGGGCGCGCAAAGCGCTGTCTTTGTCGGTAACACGGAGGTATTCGTCAATTAATTCAAAGTCCATGTTGTTGGGAATGATGTTTTTCCCCAGCCCTTCTACCTTATAAGGTTTGATCTCGTTGGGGTCATAAATACCCGTTTCCCAATATTTTTTCAACACCGAACCGTAAGCATCAACACCAATGATTTTTACATTCGGATTTTTCTCCTTTAAATACCTAGCTGTGCCCGACATAGTGCCGCCGGTGCCTGTACAACAGACATAGTGGGTAATCTTCCCTCCTGTTTGCTTGTAAATTTCTGGTCCGGTAGTGCGATAGTGCGCCTCCGCATTGTCACGGTTAAAATTTTGACCGAGGTAATAAGAATTGGGACTATCTTCAGCAAGCTTGGCAGCTACTGAATAGTAAGAACGTGGGTCGTGCGGTGCAACCTCAACCGGACAAATGAGCACATCAGCGCCCATCGACTTCAGCAAGGATATTTTTTCCTGTGAAGCTTTACTGGTCAGGGTCAAAATGCAACGATACCCTTTGATGGCGCTTACCATTGCCAAGCTAAATCCGGTATTTCCAGAAGTCGCTTCAATGATGGTTCCGCCAGGATGCAACAGCCCTTTGCGTTCAGCCTCTTCAATCATAAATAAAGCGATGCGATCCTTGGCGCTGTGGCCAGGGTTATACGCTTCTACCTTACCAAAAACGGCGCATGGTAATCCAGCTCCGATACGATTGAGTTTAATGAGTGGCGTATTGCCAATGGTTGCCAGAACGTTTTCGTAGTACATATCCGCTACGGCTTTTTTGTGAAAAAAATCAGATGGAAGCAGCTCAAGACATAAACTAACGTTCAAAGGGATTATACTTATCATACCCCGCTGTTGCGAAATAAAGCTATAGCTGCAAACAAAGATAGGGAATTCTCGGTGTACTTTGGTGTAAGTTGAGTTTGGAATCGACCAAGTTAAGCACAATTTTACTGTGCTGTCGCATTTTGGTAATTGTTTTCGGATGAATACAGGCTAAAGTCTTTTGATCATAATTTAATCTTTGCTGCTGCATCAGCTGTAAAATTAGGATTTTTTTGTATTAATTCTATTCCCTGCGCCTCTTTTTAGTAAGTGTTCCTATCTTTGAACGCATAATATAATGGTCGTTCAAGAAGTCCAAACTCCGCTAAGCATGGCTCAAGAAAATATCAATGTAAAAGCCCGTCTAATCCTTTATCACCAAGGACAGATTTTGTTACTCAAGCAGACCAAACCCAATGGTGGCAATTATACTCTGGTGGGAGGCAATGTAGAACCTGGGGAGTCAGCACGTAAGTCTTTGATCCGTGAAAGTTTTGAAGAAGCTGGTATTGTGCTAAAAGCCGAAGACTTGCACTTGGTACATGTATTGCACAAAATCAAAGGCATTCAACAACGGATAGTCATGTATTTCAAAGCTTATCGCTGGGAAGGGGAATTGAAGGCGCGTGAAACGCACAAATTCAAAGAAGCGGAGTGGTTTTATTTAGATGAATTGCCCAAAAATTTGACCCAAACCGTTGGTCATGTGCTTTATGAATACCGTGAAGGAAATTTCTACTCTGAAATCATCGGTAAGTAGGCCGCAATATTTAACAACCTACTGATACAAAAATGGCCAAGATCCTCGCGAATCTTGGCCATTTTTATGGATACTCATGACTTAATGAATGAATCAATTCCCCTAGTTATTCGATGGCAACGAGAATACCCGTTTCCAATTGATGCCATTGCTGGCTTTGCCTTCATTGAGGGAGAACCAGATCAATAAAGGACGCCCAACAACATGATCCTCTGGTACAAAGCCCCAGTAACGAGAATCTTCAGAGTTGTGGCGGTTGTCCCCC
>JBBRGN010000077.1:0-17065 GCA_038240665.1 Chitinophagales bacterium
TTTGCCCTACCGGCCACAATGCTGGCATAGGTTTGCTTGGAGTAAGGCCCTGTTGGTAGACTAAAAAACCAATAAAAAAATACACCCCTACCAAACCGTCGTTGAGCAGTAGAACTTTATCTACCTGGCGCTGTACTTCAAAACGTGCAAAGATGTTCCCATTGCTAATTTTTTTGAAAAAAACGTAGTGAAAAATGGCCATTGCTATTGCCTAGTTGATTAATCCCCACACCAAGTCCCATCATAAAAGATAGCTGCCGGGCAACAAAATAGCCTAGTCCAATTTGATAGCTTATTATTGACTTATTCCTTAGCAAAGGAATTGATTAAGGTTTTATACTTTACTTTTTTTCTGGTAATAAAACAAAATCCAAAAAAGCCAGATTCGAACCTTTGTTATAGTGGAGCGTCAACAATTGCAACCCTGCATTGGGGAAAGTAATCTCACCAACCGTCGCTTGCGTCCAATAATGCCAGTTGCCAGTATTTTCAGGCATCACCAAGTCTAGCACTTTCTGCTGATTGAGCGACAGGGTAGATTTGTTGTCTTGATAGCCATAAATGGTGATGATCTTGTACTTTCCCGGCGCTTTTACCTGCACCGTATAATTGGTCCACTCGCCATCTTCTTCCCAGCCGATGTACAATTGGTTGACGGGAGGATCCACTTTGTTGGGGTGATTGAAGTCGGCAAAATCTTTAGTAAAAGAAACATCTACACCCTCTTTTTCCCGAAAATGAACGATGTATTCATCGATACCTGGTCGCTCGTGCGTAGGCTCACGGTTGAGTTTGCCGCTACCATTATTGATGGGGTCGGTATCGTGGTAGGCCACGCCTTCGCCGCCAAGGTCATAGTAAGCAAGCTCTACCCTACCCGGGATAGATTGAGCGCCTTTTTTATAAACCTTGTCGCGAAAAGGTTTTCCTTTGTAATCGGCTGGAATCTGCGCCATTCCAGAAGTAAAGAATAAAGTAACTACAAAAAAACAGCCAAAATGCCTAGATTTAGCGGCGTTGGTTTTCATTTGTTTTTGTTTTTTTAATCCTAAAAGAACCCCATAAAAAAGGGGATATTACGTACATTTTCAGCAATTCCAATCATGATGAACAAATCCAATTTAAGTTATAATCAACCCGCCACATTGGTGCTTTTTGATGTAGACGGAACCCTCGTTTACTCGATTGGGAAACGCGACAGCCGCTGTTTTGCCCATACCTATGAGCACATTTATGGCAAAGCATTTCCGAGCATCGACTGGAAACGTTACCCACATGTCAATGATACCACTATTTTTAAAACGGTTATTGCCGAACATTTTGATCGGGACATAAGTGACGGGGAAATTCCCACTTTTTTGGAACATTATACGCAGGCTTTGTTGACTTTACGCGCCGAGACACCGCATTATTTCCTGGAAATTCCTGGAGCAGCCTCTGCCATTAAGCGTTTATTGGATCATCCGGAATATGCAGTGGCGGTTGCCACAGGCGGCTGGCAACGACCCGCAGTAATCAAACTCGCTCATATTGGTGTTGCTACCGAAAATTTGTTGATTTGCGGCGCGGACGACAAAGTTTCCCGCGAGGACATCATCGAAGCCGCCCTAGCCGCTAGTAGCGAAGCAGGACAAGTTTATGAAAAAATTGTGTACATCGGAGATGCCATTTGGGATGTTCAAACCACCCGTAGGATGGGAATGGACTTTTTGGGGATCAGTTTTAGTACGGAGCAAAATATTTTACAACAAGCTGGAGCGGTTCATGTCCTCGATGATTTCAGTGATTTTGACTTGTTTATCAAAACATTAGCCCTAGCTGAACCACCCCTTGCTATGGGGGCTAAATAGGGCCTGGGCAAAAAATATTGGAAAAAATTCAAGGAAGGGTTTGTTTTTTTGCCCAGTGCCTGTATATTTGCAACGCTTTACGAGAAACCAGTCATTCATTGGCTATTTTTAAAGTAAAAGCTTTTGATTTCGTAGCTCAGTTGGCTAGAGCACTTGACTTTTAATCAGGGGGTCCTGGGTTCGAATCCCAGCGGAATCACAGAAGTGGCCACAAGCCAGCTTACAAAATAAAATGTCTTGACTACCACCAGTCAAGGCATTTTTTGTTTAACTCCGTTTGAACCTAAAAATGTCGGATTGAATTTTATCACCAACCCTAATCACTTGCCATCATGAAAGCCGACATTTCAAAACTTTCAATCGTCATTCCTGCCTACAACGAAGAGCGAACCATCCACCTGATTTTGGATCGCATTGCTGCTGTTCAACTGCTTAACGGCATTGAAAAAGAAGTGATTGTAGTCAATGATTGTAGCAGTGACAATACCCAGCAAGCGATAGAAGCCTATATGCGTGATTCCAATTTACCCATGGTGTTGTTCAATCATCCGGTAAACCGCGGCAAAGGAGCGGCGCTACACACAGGAATAAAAATAGCAACTGGTGATTTGGTGATCATTCAGGATGCTGACTTAGAATACGATCCCCAGGAATACAACATTTTGCTCAAACCAGTGATCGACGGCTTTGCTGATGTGGTGTACGGAAGTCGTTTTGTGGGCGCAAAAGCCCACCGGATTCTTTTTTTCTGGCACAGCATTGGCAATAAGTTCCTGACCTTCCTGTCCAATGTGTTTACCAACTTGAATCTTACTGATATGGAAACTTGTTACAAGTTGTTCAAACGCGACTTGATTCAAAAAATTAACCTGAAAGAAAATCGCTTTGGCTTTGAGCCGGAAGTAACAGCAAAAATTGCCCGTGTACGCGGAATCCGGATTTATGAAGTGGGGATCTCTTACTACGGTCGTACTTATGCAGAAGGAAAAAAAATCAACTGGCGCGATGGCTTTCGAGCCATTTATTGTATCCTTAAGTACAATCTATTTAGCCGATAAATACGCTTAAATTCTTGCCAAAATTCCGTTCTTTGTTGGCTTAATCAGTGTTCAACTAGATAACAATGAATAGAATCCTTCTCCTTTTTGCAATCATTGCGGTGGTATATTGCTGCGCCATCGGCGTTGACATTATGGATGTAGATTCCTCGCAATATGCGGCCATTAGCCGGGAGATGAACGAGAGTCACAGCTACCTTCAGGTGTACGAACAAGGAAAAGACTATTTGGACAAACCTCCTTTTCTATTTTGGATCAACAGCGTCTCGATTGCCATTTTTGGTGAAAATAATCTTGGCTTTAAATTCCCTTCTATTCTTTTTGCGCTGTTGGCGCTATTGGCTACCTACCGTTTTGCTCGTTTGTTTTATGACGAAAAAATCGCAATTCTATCCGCCGTAGTTCTGGGCAGTTGCCAGGCGCTTTTTTTGATCACCAACGATGTACGAACGGATACCATCTTGATGTCCTGGGTCATCGTCGCGTTCTGGCAATTGGCGCAATGGTTCAAAACCAATCACCTTAAAAATTTCCTCTGGGCAATGGTCGCTATTGGCGGCGGTATGTTGACCAAAGGCCCCATCGCGTTGATTGTACCAATGCTAGCTTTCGGTTCTCATTTTGTATTGCAAAGAAACATCCGCGTTTTTTTCAAACCTGAATATCTGCTTGGGATTTTGGTAATTGGCGTGGTTTTGTTGCCCATGAGTTTGGGCTTGTATTGGCAATACGACCTTCAACCTGGAAAAACCGTTTACGGCATCAACAATGTTTCTGGTTTGCGTTTTTTTTACTGGACGCAAAGTTTTGGGCGCATCACCGGGGAAAGCACTTGGAACAACAATGTTCATTTTAGCTTCCTTTTCGAAAACCTGCTCTGGGGTTTCTTACCCTGGACGCTTTATTTTATCTCCGGTTTGGTCCATGATTTGGTGGGCATTGTCAAAAAGGGGTTCTTCCTGAGTGGGCAAGAAGAATTCATCAGCACGGGCGGTTTTATACTGACTTATATGGCATTAGGCAATTCCAAATACCAGTTGCCCCACTACATCTACGTGGTGCTGCCCTTGATTGCCATCACCACGGCGAAAATGATCTATGCTCTATATGTTGAGGGCAAAATGGCATGGTTGAGAAAAACCATTGCCCCAATCCAGTGGTTGGTATGCGCGTTGGTTTTTTCGTTTCCGGTATTGATCTTGACGCTGGCGTTCCCCTCCCCTAGCGTTTGGCCTTGGATGATTCCAGTAATTGGTAGCGGAATTGGAATCTATTTGCTTTGGAATAAAGCCGTTCAACCCAAAATCATGGCGCTCAGTTTGGCCGGAATCATCAGCGCCAATGTCTTTTTAAGTCTATGGTTTTACCCCAATATCCTCCAATACCAAGCGGGCAGCATGGCTGGAAAATTTGTTTCCCAACAAAATATTCCCCGCAACCAGTTTTTCATGTACCACTATACTGGCAATACCAGCAGTCTGCATTTTTATAGCAAACGGATCGTTAAAAAAGTAAGCCAACTGGATCGCTTGCAAAAAGGGAATTACGTCATTACTATGCAACAAGCATTGGACACCATCAGCCTGCGCGGAAGACGTTATGAGCTGGCTTACAAAGGGCCAAACTTCCATGTAGCGATGCTGAATGGCAAGTTTTTGAACAAGCGTACCAGGAATGCGCAGTGTGTGCCATATTGCATCATTAAGCTTCTTAATTAAATGTACCTAATCGAACAATTTTAATTTAAAATTTATCTTTCGATGTAAATAAGCAACTTTTAAAAAAAAGTAATGTCTTTATCTCGGTTCTTAAATTTAAAAAATCATCCGATCCAACACTCATGAAACAAACCTTCAGGCTACTCCTGTTGGCACTGATTTCCATTCCTGGAATATTAAGCGCCCAAAACCCAAGTTCCGTCACCATCAAAGGCGTTATTTTAGATACGGCCAACGCGAATGTACCTTTCGCAACCGTGATGCTGCTTAACCCAAAAGATTCTACGCTTCTAAAATTCGGAACTTCCGACGCCAAAGGCGAATTTGCCTTTAAGAATGTAAAAAACACTGCTTATCTGTTCAAAATTTCCTACATCAGTTACTTTCCATTGCTCAAGTATCTTCCGGAATCCCAAGACCCGCTCAACGATTTGGGGCAAATCAAGATCAAACCCATTACCCAAGAATTGATGGAGGTAGTGGTGCGAACGGCCAAAGCGCCCCTCCACATCCGCGGAGATACCATTGAATACGATGCCACTACTTTCAAGGTACCACCGGGTTCTACTGTGGAGGATTTGCTCCGCCGTTTACCGGGGATCAATGTGGATGCCGATGGCAACATCAAAGCGCAAGGAAAAGATGTCAAACGCCTTTATGTGGACGGCAAGTCTTTTTTTGGCAGCGACCCCAAAGCAGCGACTAAAAACCTGGGCGCAGAAACCATTTCTAAAGTCCAAGTTTTTAACGAAAAATCGGAGCAAAGTAAGCTTACTGGCGTTGACGATGGTAAACGCGAAAAGGCCATGAACCTTGAACTCAAAGCAGAGTTCAAAAAAGGATCCTTTGGCAAAGTAACCGCTGCGGTTGGAAATGTTGGCCGCTGGACTGGGCGAGGCAATTACAACCGCTTCAACGACAAACAGCAGTTGTCCTTTATCGCCTATGGCAACAACATCAATCAGACTGGCGTAAACTGGGAAGACTATGGCGAATTCAAAGGCCAAAACACGTTCAATGGTAACGACAATGGCGACTTTGGGTTTAGTAACGGCAGTCAGTATTTTGTAGCGTACGGCGATGGCGGTTCGCTGCTCAATGGTTTCGACGGGCGCGGTTTTACCAAAAACAAAGGAGCTGGCGCTAATTATAACTTTGACAACAAAAAAACAAAATTCAACGCCAGCTATTTTTACAATGAATCAAAACTCAACCTCGACCAGTTTGGATTCCGGCAAACTTTCTTGAAAGACAGTTCTTTTTACAATACGGATACTACCCGTCAAGTTAACTTTCTAAGGAGTCACAATTTTTCCACCCGTTTTGAAACCAATATTGATTCTAGTAACATCCTAATCGTAAAGGCCGATACTCGACTAGGAGAAAATACCAGCAGCAATCAGCAATCACAGTTGTTTACGGGGGCTTCAAAACAACTTACCCGTAGTCTATTGATCAACAATGGTAGCAGTGCCAATACTTTTAGAGTTGCTTCATCAGCCATTTTTAGACATCGTTTCAAAAAGAAAGGCCGTTCTTTTGCCGTTAGTGGTGGCTTAAATACCAGCAATACCAATGGAACGGATAATTTATTTAACCTGAATAAATTTTTCCGCGCTACAACTTTCACCGAGCAGGTCAGACAGCTAAACAACAACGCCAATCAAACCACTCAGTGGAAGACCAGTGCTTTGTTTACCGAAGCCTTATCAAAAAAGTGGTTTTTGGAAGGCTTCTACAACTATAGCCACACCAACAATGTAGTAGATCGCCAAGTAAGCAACCCTGAATTGGCCGAAAAACGCATCGATGCCCTGAGTATATACTACGACAACCAGATTGTTTTAAACCGCCTAGGATCAAGCCTACGCTATTCCTATGAGGGTTTAAATGCTTCCATTGGCTTGGCTGCCCAGCAAATTCAAATCAATGGACAGTATTCAACAGCTAAGGGGGAAACGCTGCTGGTACCCGCATTGAAACGGAGTTTCAACAATTGGATTCCCAACGCAAATTTTAGTTACGAATTCCCCAACAACAGCTGGATGGGCTTCAACTATGTCTATGATGTAAGTGAACCCAAATTCAATGATTTACAACCCGTTCCTAATGTAAATAACCCCGCCTTTCGGATTCTGGGAAATCCAAACTTGGGACCCGAACGAGCACACAGTATGGGTTTTAACTATGGCTTTTGGAATCCTTCTACTTTTTTTAGCGGCGGAATTGGTTTGGAGAATAAATTTTACGACAGCCAAATTGTTTACAACCAACAAATTGAAATTTTGGACAGCATTGGTGTTCGCACCACCACCCGACCCGATAATGCCAAAGGCGGTAGAAGTTCAGGAGCTAACTTTTGGGGGAACATTCCCATCGTAAAAAATAAATTTACTTTCAACATCAACGGAAATTTCAACCTTTCTAAAGTTCCCTCGTTCGTCAATGAAATACGCAACGAAACCAGCAACAATAGCTACTCGTTCAGTGGTGGATTTAGCATAACACCTTCTGAGAAATTGATCTTGGGAATCAATGGAAGCTTAGGATTTACCAATATTGCTTATTCGATTCAAAACCAGCAGAATCAAAAAATTCAGAACCACTCCGTCAATGGTTCGATCAAATGGCAATTCGCCAAGCTATCTTTCTTTGAGAGCAATTTAGACTATTCCGTTTACCGCAATGCCCGCTTCGGTTTTAACCAAAGCATCCCCATTTGGAATGCTTCCGTTCGTCGATTGTTAGGGAAATCAAATCGAATTGAGACCCGTTTTGCAGCTTTTGACCTCCTGAATCGGCGGGTAAGCATTCAACAAGATGGTTCGCAAAATTATGTCTCTCGTAATATTGCCAGCACGCTGGCCCGGTACTTCATGTTCAGCATCAGCTACAATGTGCGGGGTTATGAAACCAAGTTCAAAAAAAACAATTTCTTTTAATCATTTGATTTTCAGAAAAAATACAAGCGTATGTCTTTTTCCAAAACACTTTTTCAACAAGATTTTCCAGCCAAGCGGAATTGTTTTTTGGCGCTTAGTCTGTGGATGCTGCTATTGCCGATTGCCGGTAAAACCCAAATCACCGAAGGAAGCATCCGTTACCTGGTTACCCACAACTGGAGTAAAAAAATAGCTGCTGTAGATTACATCAGCAAGCAACAAAAAGAGCGCAATGCCTATATGTGGGGCAATACTTCGGAGTGGAAAATATATTCGAACCTCTATTTTACTCCTTCTGAAACCGCCTTCCAAGACTCCGAAGAAAAAGCTGAAGTCAGCGGAGAAAACAGTTACAGTTGGCGTAAAGATGCCTATTTCATCAAGCGCAATTTTGCGACCAATAAAGAATCGGATGTCATCCAGATACTTGGTAAGATTTACATCATCGAAGATACGCTACAAGCGCCCAATTGGAAAATCCTCAACAACCTCAAGGAAATAGCCGGACACCAATGTATGAACGCGTTTTGGCAAGATACGGTCAAAAACCAAAAAGTATCCGCTTGGTTTGCGCTGGATATGCCCATCAGCGGCGGTCCTGAACGTTTCTTTGGTCTACCGGGCATGATCCTAGAGGTGGATATCAACGATGGCGGTATGCTCCTCACCGCCGATCGGATAGAATCCAAAAAACTGACCACCGAGCTAAATCCATCCAAAAAATACAAAGGCAGCTTAATTAATGAAGCAGGTTACTTAACTATTTTGAAAAAACACATGGTCGAAAAACGCAAAGCAGAAGAGCCCTATTTCTGGGGAATTCGCTATTGAGTTTTTGTTATTACACGGAGATGATCGATGGCGGAAATTGAATATTTTGTAATTTGGAAGCGCTTTCAAATTCAAATTCATCATTCATCATTACAAAACCATGTATCGCCAACTCTTTTTCCTGATCCTCGTCCTCGCTTTACAGCAAGTAAAAGCGCAAACGGCACTGCCCTTTGAAGCAGAAATTCGGGTATTTGAAAAATCAGATTCGATTGAACACCCAGCCAAAGGCCAAATTGTACTTTATGGGAGTTCCACGATGCGTTTTTGGAAAACCTACGCACTGGATCTTGCTGATTATATGGTGATCAATCGGGGTTTTGGAGGCTCTCAAACCCCTGATGCGATTCAATATTTCGATCGCGTAATCGTCCCCTTAAAACCCGCTTGGATTATGTTCTACGAAGGAGACAACGACCTAGCCAGCGGCGACAAAACACCAGAAACCGTGTTTGAAGATTTCAAAACCTTTGCCAACCTAGTCAAAGAAAAACTACCCAAAACTAAGATTGCGGTGTATACCTTGCGCCCCAGTTTGGCTCGGGAAGAACGCATGGCGCGCCAGCAACAACTGAATGCACTGTTCCAAACCTATAGCCAAGAACACCGCCGAAAGGTGTACGTAATCGATGTATACCAACAGCTATTGACCGCTGATGGTCGTCCCAATGGCGACTACCTGGTTTCCGATAAGCTGCACCTGAACGCCCAAGGCTATGTAGTTTGGACCAAAAACACCCTTGATTTTTTTCAAAAAACCCGCGGATTTAAGAAATTGACCAAAAAGCGGTTTAAGTCAAATTAGCCTTGAGCGCATAAAAACCGTTTATTGCTGCAAACCAAAGCGGTAAACCGTTTTTGTCTGATAAGTCTGACCAGGTTTAAGCACTGTAGAAGGAAACTTCGGTTGATTGGGGCTGTCAGGAAAATGCTGGGTTTCCAAACACAAGGAAGAACGGTAAACATAAGGCTGGCCACTTTTCCCCAGGTCTTTTCCCCTTAAAAAATTGCCGCCATAAAACTGGATGCCCGGTTCTTCGGTAAAAACCTGCATTTTAATTCCCGTTTGTTTGCTGATAACCTCGGCAGCCATAGGCATCTGTGCTCCATTTTCCGTGGTGTTGACTACAAAATTGTGATCGTAACCTTTGCCAAACAGCAACTGTTCATTTTGTTCGTTTACCCTAGCCCCGATTGCTGTTGATTGGCGGAAATCAAAAGGCGTACCCGCCACTGGATCCAATCGACCAAAAGGAATAAGCGTAGAATCAACAGGTACAAAAGTAGTCGCAAAAATTTGCAGCATATGGTCATTGATGCTGGTATCACGTTCACCATCCAAGTTCCAGAAATTGTGGTTGGTGATATTGAGGACAGTTGGTTTATCGGTAGTTGCGGAGTAAGCAATCTCTAGCCCATGATCCGCTGTCAACTTGTAGATCACGGTTACGTCGAGATTACCCGGATAACCTTGCTCCTGATCTTTGGATCGGTATTTCAATTCAACGGTGGCGCTATCCAGTTGTTTCGCTTGCCAAACCATGGTATGAAAGCCCTTCGGGCCGCCGTGCAAATGATTCACGCCATTGTTGAGCGGCAATTCATAGGTTTTACCATTGAGCTTAAATCTACCCTTGGCGATTCGGTTGCCATACCGACCTACAATGGCCCCAAAAAAGATTTCGCCCGCATTGAGGTAAGCCTCGGTACTGGGAAACCCCTGAATCACATCCACCAATTGACCGGTTTTATCAGGTACCAGCATGGAAACCATGCGTGCACCGTAATTGGTGATGGCGGCCTGGAGCACTCCATTTTTCAAGGTATAGAGGTGCACAGCTTGTCCGTCAACCATTTTTTCAAAGTCCTTAGCATTGGGTAAAGTATAGGGTTTGCTTGCCGGGAGATCCGCATTTGGCCACTCTTTTTTGGGGGCATTCTGACAAGCAGAAAATAGAAAAGCGCTGGCGACAAAGCAGCCTAAAATGATTAGCAGCTGTAATTTCATGATGCGGTGGATTTTGGTGTAAAAATGGCGTTGAAAAGAGGAAACCCCGCAGGGTAGATCACAATTTGGCAATATTTTTGGCATTTCAGCCAATTTGAACGCTATTTTATTTTTTTACCAATATCTTTCCTTTTCAAACGTTTTTTTGGCTTTACACCTTGCTATGATGAGAACTAACCTAACCCAAATTCCCGAAAAAGGACAAGATCATGCCGCTATTTTAGCGGAGCTTGCTCAATTGAAATCCACAGATTTGGCGTGGAAACAGGGGCGCGCCTGGAGCATGGTTTACTATGCTGACGAAGCTCACCAGCAACTCATCGAAGAAGCTTACTGCGTTTGTTTTTCCGAAAATTACCTCAACCCTTTTGCTTTTGGGAGTTTAAAAAACATGGAACAAGAGGTCATTCGCATGGCCATTGATCTGCTAAATGGAAAGGAAGAAGCGACGGGTGTGATGACTTCTGGCGGCACGGAAAGCATTTTCCTAGCCGTCTACACCTACCGCGAACGCGCCCGACAGCTTTACCCACACATCCGCAAACCAGAAATGGTGATTGCTATTACCACGCACCCGGCGTTTGAAAAAGCGGGCTATTTGCTCAACATCAAAGTGCGGAAAGCACCAGTGGATGATCAGCTCCGCGTTATCCCCGGCGAAATGGCCAAATTGATCAATCGGAACACCATTTTCATGGCAGCATCTGCGCCTTCTTATCCGCATGGCGTGCTGGATCCCATCAGCCAATTGAGTGTGATCGCGCAAAACAGCAACCTCCCGTTCCATGTAGATGGCTGTATTGGCGGCTTTATGTTGCCTTGGGTGGAAAAATTAGGTTATCCCTTGGAAATATTCGATTTTCGTTTGCCTGGCGTTACTTCAATGTCGGCTGATGTGCACAAATTTGGGTATGGCGCAAAAGGCGCGTCTGTATTGTTGTATCAAAGCATGGACTACCTGAAATACCAGTTTTTTATCGCTACAGAATGGCCGGGCGGAATTTATGCATCTCCTACTTTTATGGGCTCGCGGCCAGGCGGATCCATCGCCGCCGCCTGGGCTGCCTTACGCGGATTAGGCCAGGAGGGCTATTTGGCCATCGCGGAGGAGTTGATGAATGGCGTCAAAAAAATTGAACAAGGCTTGACGGAATTGCCAGAAATCCAGATTCTCGGCGATCCTTGTATGAACATCATCGCCTTCAATACCAAAAAGAATCATCCCGATATTTTTGTCATTGCCGATCAACTGGAAAAAAAGGGTTGGATGATAGATCGACAGCAGTTTCCCAATTGCATCCATTTAACGGTGATGAAGAACAACATTCCCGTAATAAACACTTATCTTAGCGATCTCAAAGGGGCCATCCTTCACGCTATCGAAAATCCTCAAGAAACGGCCCAAGGGAACGCCGCGCTTTATGGCTTAATGGCAAGAATTCCATTTAGAGGAATGGTGGGAAAAAACGTCCGCAAAATTTTCGAGAATTTGTATGATTTTAGAAAATTATCCAAGCAAGAATCAGATCCAACATTTGCATCAGAAGACAGCACCACTTTACCTGTTGATGGTTCGCGTTGGATGGGGGTGTTGAACCGTTTTTTGGCTTGGTGGAGCAGAAAATAAAAACTATATAACTTATAAATATTGAGGGGTAAGTCACTATAGCTTTTACCAACTCATTTAAAATCCATCCTGAATGGCAACTACATTGAAAAACTACTGGATTGTATTGAGCTTGTTGTTTACCGCAAACATGCTACAAGGTGCCGATTATTACTGGGTCGGCGGCAGCGGCAACTGGTCGGATCTTAGCCATTGGGCGACAACTTCTGGTGGCAGCACGCGAAACACCCAAACCCCAACGGCTAATGACCGGGTCTTTTTTGATGCTCTATCCTTTAACGGTGCTGGCCAAACGGTGACCGTCAACAACCAAACAATTTTTTGTAAAGACATGAGCTGGGTAGGCGCTACTGGTAATCCTCAGTTTGTCGGTCCGAACACTTATGTAATCAATGTACTGGGGTCATTTCAACTGATCGCCAATATGACCTTTAATTTCAAAGGCAATATAAATTTTCAAGCCAAAACCAGCGGCAACCAAATCGACCTGGCCGGAAAACGCATCCAGCGCATCGCTACTTTTGCCGGAACTGGCGGTCAATGGACGCTGACTTCCGCTTTCAATGTAGACAGTACCCTCGTCATCAATGATGGTAACTTGAATACGAATGGTCAAGCAGTGAGCTGTGAGCTGTTAACCATCCAAGCGATTAATGCGGTTAATTTAGACTTTGGCGCCAGCACTATTTCTGTCACTGGAGTAACCTACCGGGTCATTAACGTGGATTTTGAAGATCACCCAGTGGTTGATATTTACCCCAATAAAGTGACCACTAGCGCTGCCAATTCCACCATTGACCTTACCTCCTCCAATGCTTATCTGCGTATACGTCCCTCTGGAGCATTCGCGCTGGGTGGAATAAGATTTTCCAATACCATGGGAAGCTCAAGGATACTTTTCGATCCAAACACTACACCAACTTTCACCAAAGTCGACATTCGCAATGATGCATCGGTAAAAGGGGTTGGCGCAAAATTAGGTGAATTGGTTCTAGGCTCGGGAAAAACTTTTGTGTTTCAAGGCGGCTCAACCTACGGTTTGACTAAATTAACCGCTCAAGGACAGTGTATTACCCCGATCCAGGTACTAAGTACCAGTTCTGGTGTTGCGGTCACTTTTCAGTCTACCACGGATTCCATCAAGGCCAATTTCATTACCTTAAGGGACATCGCTGGAACTGGTACGGCCAAGTTTATCGCCAACAATGCCGCAGATCTAGGGAATAATCCAGGTTGGGTATTCATGCCCAAAGCGCAAACAGGTTTATATTGGGTAGGTGGCACCGGGGATTGGAATGATGCCGCTCATTGGTCGTTTTCGAGCGGCGGGCCAGGCGGAGCTTGTGTGCCTACCGGCGGCGACGATGTTTTTTTTGATGGCAATTCATTTCCTACTGCCGGTGCTATTGTCATGCTCAATACTGAAAATGCTTATT
The DNA here is from genome assembly GCA_038240665.1 of Chitinophagales bacterium. Lineage (GTDB taxonomy): Bacteria > Bacteroidota > Bacteroidia > Chitinophagales > Saprospiraceae > Haliscomenobacter. The sequence continues at coordinate 13,471 of JBBRGN010000077.1, forward strand.
GCCGTAGCATGACTTGGACGGGTGCTACTGGGCGCCCACTGTTGATGGGCGCGCTGGATCGCAACCTACATATTTTTGGCTCTTTGACGTTTATCGCCAATATGGTGCTTGATTTTTCAGGCGATGTTTATTTTGAATCTGGAAAACCAGGTAATACCATCAACACTGCGGGTAAAGTTTTCAAAAAAGACGGTTATTTCGATGGTTCGGGCGATTGGACTTTACAGGATAGTTTGGTCATTACGCGTGAATTGTTTTTTGTTCAAGGTGGGTTGAATACCAATTCTAAAATGGTGGCCTGCGAATTATTCAACTCCAGTAGCGGTGCTGCCCGAAAACTAACCCTAGGCAGTACGAAGTGGTTCATGCGCTATACGCCGCGCTTTTATTTTCTTTATTTCTACCTCAATGCCGACAATTTGATTTTTGACGCGGGCAATTCGGTTATTGATTTTAACCTTTATGGTGGCATCACCCAATATGGTCTTAAAGGCAAGTTACAATTCAATCGGGTAATTTTTCTAGGTTCGGGTAACTTGAGCAGTTATTACCAAGGGCGAACAACCGAAATAGACTCTTTAACTTCCTATAGCGATTCCTACTTTTACAGCCTCAACAAAATCAATGTTTGGGAAATCGTCAATGTAGGAACAAGCCATCAAATCACTCCAACCGACACGGTAACTGTCAATCAGATCATTGCGCCAATCAGTTGTCGTGGTTTGGTTGAATTGCGATCAAGTGTTGATGATAAACCAGCTTTTTTGGATGTTCGCGTTCCCATTACGCTTACCAATTTTATATTAAAAGACATAACGGCCATTGGTCCTGGAACAGCTACTGCCAATAGTTCCATTGATTTAGGGAACAACAAAAACTGGACGATCAATAAAAAATCGGGTAGGAATCTGTTTTGGGTAGGAGGTACCGGGGTTTGGACCGAGCCCATTCATTGGTCTTTGACGAGTGGCGGCCCAGGGGGGGAATGCATTCCTACTCCTGAAGACAATGTATTTTTTGATGCTCGTTCCTTTTCCGGACCAGGTCAATTTGTCAACTCTCAATTTGGTCATGCTTATTGCAAAAACATGCTTTGGGATGCTGGCGTAGTAGGAACACCGATCTTGCAAATGTATATTTTAGAGTGTTTTGCCTCAATTACCTTGACCACCAATATGAAAGTTGGGTACTTCAGCTTTCTTTATTTGCGTTCAAAAGCAATTGATAACATTGTCAATACCCAAGGGTTCTTGATCAGCAATTTTGTTCCATCTGGCTCGGGGGAATGGCGGCTCACCGGACCGCTTAATGCGTTTGTGATTTCCATGAACAATGGTACTTTTAATTCCGATGGTCAACCCGTTACTACCACCTACTTCTGGGCGTATTTCAACAACAACAACTTAAAACTCAAACTCGGAAGTTCACACTGGATCATCAACGGCGCGTCTTTAGGCTTTACGGGAAGTTGGAACTCCGACAAAATAACTATGGAACCAGGGACTTCCTTAGTCGAGTTTACTTCTAGCACTGCATTTCTTCAAGCGTATAACGCGGTCAATTTTCACAATGTCCTTTTTTCCAATATTTCAGGCTCCTCGACCGTCTCTGTCGGGGGCAATTATATTGGAGCGCCTACAACGATAGCCACCTACAACCTCCTCGAATTCCGCAACAGCGCTACCATGCTTGGACAAAATGAAGTCGATTCGCTGCTGTTTTCCGCTGGAAAATCGTATCGCTTGGACGTCAAACAAAAACAGGTCGTCAAAAAATATTTCCAAGTAATCGGCAACAACTGTAGCGCCATTGAATTGAGTTCTACGGTATCGGGGACTAAATCCGTATTGGAAATGAACAGCGGAACCATCCTGGGAGATTTTATTCAAATGCGTGATCAAAAAGGGGTAGGCAGCATCAAATTCTTTGCTGGTACACATAGTACCAATATCGGAAACTCGAATGAAAATTGGGTTTTTGACTCCCCGGCTGATTTTGTTGATGAAGGTATTTTGGGAAAGGACGTCGTACTTTGTAAAAACCAATCTTTGGTGCTTGATGCCAATACCTTTAGCCCCGGTGAAAAGTACCGCTGGAGCAATGGCACCACCAATGCTACCCTCGCTGTCAATACGCCGGGTACTTATTGGGTGGATTTGACTTACGCCAACAGTTGCGTGATTCGCGACTCCGTTAAAGTATTGTCCCCAGCAAGCTTCAATCCTAATCTGCCCAATGATACGATTCTTTGCGCCGGAGAAAAATTATTGCTCAATGCAGATGTCAAACTCATTGGCGCAAAATACGTTTGGCAGGACAGTACCAAATTGCCTACTTACACAGTTACCAATGCTGGAAAATACAAGGTAACCATTGAACTTTCTGGTTGCAAAACAGCAGACTCACTCCAAGTAACCATCCAACCAACCCCCAAAGTAAACCTAGGCCCGGATCAAACGCTTTGTTTTGGACAATCTACCGTCCTCAATGCTACTACTACTGGTGCAAGCTACCGCTGGCAAGACAACAGCGTTAGCCCAACGCTTAAAGTCACTCAGGTGGGTGTTTATGCTGTCACCATTAAAGTAGGGCGCTGTGGAGCAACCGATACCGTTGCGGTGAATTACCAACCAGCAATCGGATTGAAGCTAGGAAGGGATACTTTTTTCTGTGAAAACAGCACTTATACTTTAAACGCCAATGTAAGCAATGCTACCTTTAAATGGAGCGACGGCAGTACCAATGGGAGCTTATTGGTGAAACAAGCTGGCATTTATCGGTTGTCTGCCACCCGTAGCGGCTGTACGGAAACCGATAGCGTTAATATTAAGCAACAAGCTTTACCGCGTTTTGATTTAGGACGGGATACGGTGCTTTGCGAAGGGCAAAAATTGACCCTCAATGGAACGGTAGCCGGCGCTACGTATCTGTGGAGTGATAATACTAAATTGGCAACCAATAGTTTCGGTACTGCCGGCCTTTATTGGTTGGAAGAGCAAATTAAAGGCTGCAAAAAACGCGATTCCATCAAAATCCAGCTTACAACCATTCCCAACCAAATTCTTGGGCGTGATACTACCCTCTGCGAAGGACAGACGTACAGCTTAAAACTCAACGTTCTTGGGGCCAGTTATCTATGGCAAGATGGAACGACTAGCGCTAATTACACCGCCCGTCAAACGGGTCGGTACACCGTGCAAGTAAAAGTCGGTAGTTGTGCAAAAACCGATACCCTCCAAGCTACCTTTAACCTGCTTCCGCGCTTTGATTTGGGTAGAGATACCATTTTGTGCGAAGGTCAACGTCTTGCACTTAACGGTACTGCCGCAGGCTCAACTTACCAATGGAACGATGGCCTTACCCAACCTACCCGAGCCATTACAACTACTGGTCTGTACTGGCTAGAGGCTTTGTTGAAAGGTTGTAAAAAACGCGATAGCGTAAAAGTTCAGTTTACAACCATTCCCAACCAAATTCTTGGGCGTGATACTACCCTTTGCGAAGGACAGACGTACAGCTTAAAACTCAACGTTCTTGGGGCCAGTTATCTATGGCAAGATGGAACGACTAGCGCTAATTACACCGCCCGTCAAAC
>JBBRGN010000078.1:0-16933 GCA_038240665.1 Chitinophagales bacterium
AGGTTGTATTGGCAGATGTTGAAACTGACAATGGTGTTATCCACGTCATCAACAAAGTGATTTTACCTGCTTAATTTTTGGAGTAGGAAGGATCGATGATCCATCTTTTGAAAAAACGGTATGATTGCCTCAGGGAAATCATACCGCTTTTTTTTATTGGAGTTGTAACAACTACCTTGTAAAAGTAAGCTGAATTTCAGGAATTATTTAGATTCGTTCATTTCCCGTTCAGCGGTTTCTTGAACCACTTTTGCTACTCGTTTTGCTACTTCAGGGTCTAGCGCGCCGGGAATCACCAGATCCCGAGCTGGCGTTTCTACACAATCAGCTATGGCAAACGCGGCGGCGAGTTTCATACCAGGGGAAATTCTAGGCGCACGGGCATCCAATGCGCCGCGGAAAATCCCCGGGAATCCTAGCACATTGTTTACTTGATTGGGCATGTCGCTTCGTCCGGTACCAACTACCGCTGCTCCCCCTTTGTAAGCTTCTTCGGGCATAATCTCGGGAATAGGGTTGGCCAGGGCAAAAATGATCGCGTCTTTAGCCATTGTACTTACATCTTCTGCGGTGATCAAGTTACCTACACTTACGCCGATAAATACATCAGCTCCTAGCAGCGCATCGCGTAAACCGCCGCTTTGATCATGCACATTGGTAAAGGAAAGCAGCGCTTTTTTAGAATCATTTAAATCGGTGCGTTTAGAACAAATGATGCCTTTGCTGTCGCAGACGATGATGTCTTTCACCGGGGTACAAGCACTGTTTTTGTCATAATCTACACAGCGCAACAGCTTGGTAATGGCGGTTCCAGCTGCGCCACCGCCGTTGATGACCACTTTGAGTTCGCTTATTTTTTTGCCCACTAATTTTGAGGCATTGATTAGACCCGCCAAGACCACGATGGCAGTACCATGCTGATCATCGTGAAAAACGGGAATGCCGATGTCCTGTAACCGCTCTTCAATTTCAAAACAGTTGGGTGCGGCGATGTCTTCTAAATTGACGCCACCAAACACCGGCGCAATCAATTTTACGGTTTCTATGATTTTTTCGGTATCGTGGGTATCCAAACAGATGGGAAATGCATCAATACCAGCGAATTTTTTGAACAACAGGGCTTTGCCTTCCATTACCGGTATGGAGGCGGAAGCACCAATATTACCTAAACCCAATACCGCTGAACCATTGGTGACTATGGCTACGGTGTTGCTTTTGATCGTGTAGTCCCAAACCGTTTCGGGGTGACGATAGATCTCCATGCAGGGTTCTGCTACACCAGGAGAGTAGACAAGGGACAAATCTTCAGCAGTTTGTACGTCAATTTTGGGAGAGATGCGGATTTTTCCGCCCAGTTCCTTGTGTAGTTTCAGTGATTCTTCAAAAAAATCCATGCGAGCTAGGTATTTTGTAGTGACGAGCATAAAGTTAAGTGCCCGTTTCTGCCCATTAATTGTACTGCAATTTAAGAAAAAACCCGACCATACGCGCTACCCCACAAAATACATGTCAATATCGTCTTTGTTCCGCGCCGTGTATTTGCCGTTGAACCAGCAAGGCAGTTGGGGGTAAATCAAGTGATAAGTATATTCGGATATATTGACTTTGCCAGCCTCTCCTTCAGATTCCATTCGAGAAGCAATGTTTACGGTATCGCCCCAAATGTCATAAGCAAATTTTTTAATACCCACCACTCCCGCTACCACCGGTCCGGTATGAATGCCTATACGCGCTTCAAAAAAAGGTTCTTTTTTGGCCAATTGATCGCTTTCCATTTTTTTCAAAAACAGTTGAATATCCAGGGCTGCACGAATCACCCGCAAGGCACCTTCACGCGCGTGACCATGATCAGTGAGATCGGCACACATGTAAGCATCGCCAATGGTTTTGATTTTTTCTAAACCATGGCGGTCGATGATGTGATCAAAAGCACTAAAACAGTAATCGACCAATTCCACCAGTTTTTCAGGATCAAGCCGTTCGGCGATCAAGGAGAATCCTTTGAAATCGGTAAACATTACGGTGGCATTTTCATGACGCCGCGCGAGTGCTTTACCGTTTTTTTTCAGTTCTTCAGCGGTGTCGGTAGGCAAAATATTAAGGAGCAGCTGCTCGGATTTTTGTTTTTCAGTCGCCAACTCCTGGGTACGTTTACCGACTAAATTTTCCAGTACCCGTTCGCGGTTGCGGATGGTATAGATGCGGTAACGTAAAAAACCGTACAAACCTAAAATGAAAAAAAGTAAGCAAAGTAATTGAAAATCAAGGCGGTAGTAAAAAGCTTGTTGAATGAAGACTTCAACGGCCAATTCGCCTTTATTCCAAACATTGCCACCAGTTAAGGCTTTTACCCGAAAAGTATAGCTACCTGAAGGGATATTGTTGTAGCGGACAGAATGAACATTACTTGGAGCCGACCATTTCTCGTCGTAGCCTTCCAGCATATAGCTAAATTTGTTTTCAGCTGGGTGTCTGAAATTAGCCAGAGCGAAAGTGAAACCAAAAAAACGATCCCGGTGGGTCAACTCCACCTGCCTGCTCGAATTGATGCCTGCACCTAAAGAAATGATGCTATCATGGTTGCCATCATAGTGGGTGTAATTGGTCAGTAGCAGCGGAGCAGCTTGGTGATTGGAAATATGCTGCCAAAAAGGAGCGCCTGGAAAAAAAGCGTTGACGCCATTCAAACCGCCAAAATACATTCGCCCGTTCCGAGAACGAAAAGCTGCAATTCGATTGAATTCATTGTGGGATAAGCCATCCTGCTGATAATAAATGGCAACGTGCTCGCGGGTAATGCTCAAGCGATTCAGCCCGTAGTCGGTACTTACCCAGATGCAAGAATCTCCTTCAGGCAAAATCCCATTGATAAAACCATTTGACAATCCTTGTTTGACATTGTAAACTTTGGTTTCTAGGGTTGCCAAATTGATGCGTTGCAGCCCGTTGGCGGTTCCTACCCAAAGCAGATCTTTCCCCGCTTCCATAATGGCATTGATCCGATTGTGTGACAATTGCACCGGACTTTGTAGGTCGGCGCTGAAATGCAGGACTCTTCCTTTGATTGGATCGATGCGGTAGAGCCCGCGATCCGCAGTACCTACCCAAATACCTGAACCATTGCGTTCTTGGTACAAAAACGAAATTTCCCCAGCCGCTTTGTTCCATATTCCTTGCTGGTCTTGAAATTCCTGAAGTTTTTTTCGTCGCGGATCATATTGATAAAGTCGATCGCGAAAGCCAAACCAAAAATTATTACTGCGATCCAATAGTACCACGCCTACATCTTCATCGGCGTGGTTGAGGATTTTTTCAATTTTTAAAGTTTTGAGATCAATCCTTAGGCCGTTACCTGTCCACAAGGCGTTATCGTAATAAGCCAATCCGAAAGGGAAATTAAAAAAATCGTTATAGGGAAAAAGTAAGGCCAAAGCGTTGGTACGGGGATCAAGGACGTGAATAGAATTGTAATAAGATAGGTAAATCCGCCCCTGATCATCCTCCGTCATTCCGCGGATACTGCACATGAAATTGCTGCAATTTTCATTGCCTTCGCTGAGGTAATGAGAAAATAATTGATTGGTACCCACGATCTTGATGACGCCATAATCGCTGGCTACCCAAATCACCCCCGAACGATCCCTAAAAACTTGTCGGTAGTTAGGCATTGATTTTACAATTTGGCGTACGCGCTCGTCGTAGTCTTCAAGTATGTCAGAAGTTCGGTTGTAATACCACAATTGCCCAAGACCGGCCAACCAAATATCGCCATTGGGCTCTACTTGCATGGACTGAAAAACGCCACCTTTTTTGCGTTTTTTGTTGATGGGGTGAGGGGTGGGGATCATCTGCGAGTCGAGCAAATAATATACATCCCCATTAGACAACAGCAACCACAATCGATCTTTATCTACCTGTAAATGGACAATTTGATTGCCGTTGTAGCTGTTCCATGGCAGTGAAATCCGCCTAAGGATCTGGCCTTGTAACGAAAACTGCCATAATTCATTGGGTTGGGCACCAACAAAAATAGATTCTCCCCATTGCACAATTGGTCGTTTGGGATAACGACCTTCTACATTGGCAAGGGTACTTATTTTTTTATTCCCGTCTACTCGCTGGATGGAGCTCCGACCGCTTTTTTCATCATATACGGCCATCCAAATGTTTTGATTGGAGTCTTCAAAAAGGTTGTACGGAACCAGCGATTCGCGGCGGATCAAAGCGCCGGGTTTAATTTTTATTGTTTGGTAGCGATTGGCTTCAGGCTGTAATTCAGTAATAAAATCATGGCTAGCCAACCAAATACGGCGATTTCGCCCAGTGAGTAAATCCAAAGTAGCATCATAAGGAATAGAATAGGCCGGAGATTTACTGTCGTATTGCAAAAACTGGTAACCATCAAATCGGTTTAAGCCATCCATGGTTGCAATCCAGATAAAACCGCTGCTGTCTTGTCCGATTTTAAATACATCCCGGTGACTCAGCCCGTCTTCAAAATTGTATACTTTGAGCAAATATTGTTCGGACTGCGCCCAAGCACTTTGCTGTATAACAATCATGAAAACCAGTAACCAAAGTCTTGTCATTATTTTTTTACCTTTTGGTCGATTTTAATCAAACGCCTCACTTTCAAAGGTAAGTACTGATATAGAAATAATGGTAATTTTGACTTACCGCTTTACAGTTTTTTCATAATAAGGCTAAAATGCTTTTGCTTTTACTTGAAAGATAAGTAATTAGTTGAGAACTGGCAGGTGTTTTCTTGCCAATAGCGTTGTCTTGTACTGATTTATCGGGATATGCACGCCAAAATAAACCTCCAACAAGGAAAAAAACTCTATTTTTGAGTTCAGTCGCTACCGTCGCACCAATTCTAATTTTAGATGGTAGAACAACCCGGCACTATGGAAGCAATACAATCAGATTTACTCAGCGCTGCTGAAAAGTATGTAGAACAGTTCTATGAGAACTACGTTGATGAAAAATACCTATACCACAATTTCCAACATACTCGGGATGTAACCGATGCTGTAAAGCGCTTGGTAACCGGGTATAACCTCACTTTTGAGGATCAGGAAAGCTTATTGTTGGCTTCTTGGTTTCATGATACGGGTTACAATCAAGGTGCCGAAAACCATGAAGCGCGAAGTGTTGAGAACGTCCAAGAATTTTTGAGTCATTACGATTATCCAGCAGAACGAGTTGATCAAATCGCCAAGCTAATCTTGGTTACCAAAATAGCCAACCCGCCGCAAAATTTACTGGAGGAAATATTGCGGGATGCAGATTATAGTCACTTAGGTTCGGAATTGTATTGGGATCGTTGTAGTCGAGTGCGACAAGAACTCTTGATGACCCAGCGCAACTTTATGACTGAGGAAGAGTGGGTGCAGTTTGAATTAGATTTCATCACCAATCACACCTATTTTACGGATCTGGCTCGCCAATTTTATGACAATGGAAAGTTTAAAAATATTAAACTGCTGCGTAAATATCAGCAACGGATAGCACCTGGCGAGGAAGGGGAAGGCAAAAAAAGGAAAAAGAAAAAAAAGACCGAAGAACTCAAAGAAATCAACCTGGGGCGCGGGGTAGAAACGATGTACCGCAACACCTATCGAACCCACATCAGTCTGAGTTCGATAGCCGATAACAAAGCTAATATCATGCTGAGTATCAATGCCATCATTATTTCTATTTTGATTTCCAACCTGGTACCGCAGTTCAGAAAACACCCTAACTTAATCATTCCTACTTTTATCCTGCTTAGTGTATGTTTAATTGCCTTGGTTTTTGCGATCCTTTCCACCCGACCCAAAATCACCAAAGGGATGGTTACTCGAGAAGACATTGAACAAAAACGCTCCAACCTGCTGTTTTTTGGCAATTTCTACAACATGGAGTTAAAAGACTTCCAGTTTGGGATGATGGAAATGCTGCACGATAATGATTTTTTGTATAGTTCAATGACTCGCGATCTCTATTACCTTGGGAAGGTGCTGGCGGCCAAATACCGTTACCTCAACATTTGTTATGGAGTTTTTATGTTTGGGCTGATTTTGTCGGTTATCGCTTTTTTACTGGCCTATTTGCTTGGAAAATAATTTGGCTAGCGTTTCGGCATCCGGTTGCGGGAAATTGTGCGCTGCATCCGAGATTTAAAGCGAATGACTTCAGATTCCCGTAGTTGGGCATGCTTGGTAGCACGACCTTGGACGCGGGCGCGCCATTTTTTCCAATTGTTGAGCCGCATTTCTTGCTTCATCAATTGGATGACCTCGGCCTCGGTGGGGCCAAATTGCGTTTGAATGGCTTCGAAAGGCGTGCGGTCTTCCCAAGCCATTTCTACAATTCTATCCAAGTCTACATCAGTTAATTGGTATTTTTCGCGGATGCTCATGTGGATTAAAACCAAGAAAGGGCTTATTTGTTTAGACTTCGTTGTTGATTTTAAGGTGTTCGAAAGGCTTAAAAGTACATTTTAAGCCGTCTCTGATTGCCAGCTAGGTTCAGTAAAGCATCTTTTTTTTATATTGTAGAAAAAAGTCGGTCATGTCCAAAGACCAAATACTCGATTATCTCGAAGATCTTGAAAATACCGGAGGCTTCCGCTCAGGCCCTTATTTTGCCAGCGACTCCGAAGCGCAACTAACTGCAGCCTGGCTGCGGAGTGAAGGAATCCGTTGTTTTGTATCCAACAGCAACACCCAAACAATGCTGCCGCTCGCCTTTAGCACCATCAAGCTATTTATTCATGGAGAAGACTGGGAAGAAGCCATGGCGATCTTGGATCAGCATCAAGAACCAGAACAAATAGAAACACTTTCAAACGGCCACTCCACTGCCGATGAATACGATGAAAAAAAGTACAGCCTCAGTCGTCAAATTAGGCGATTTGGTCTTGGTTGGGTATTGCTGATCCTTTTTATGATCATTTTTATTATGCGCGGTTGTATGTTATAATAGGTAGAAAAAAACGCCATTGATCAGTTTTTTCCTTTCCATTCCAAAATAATTTCCTGATCCCAGTTGGCTCTTATCGGTTCTAGATCACGAAGTTGCAAAGGTTCAGGTTGGCGTTTGATCTGGTAAACGCCGCTATCCCAACGACCATTTCGGTTGCGGTCTTCAAAAAAGCGCAACTTGAAGGTGGTTGTCTCCAGATTTTTCAAGGTGTACTGATAACTTTTTTTTCCCGATACCAAAAAACTATAAATGACCTGTTCACCGGAATTTAGGAGTTCTACCACGTACTGTTGCAAGGAATCCAGATTACTCAATTTAAATTCGATGTTGCCAAAATTTTTCTTGGCTTGAGCCAAGATGTTGATTTTTAAAGAATCCGTTAACGTAAAACCAAAAATATCTTTGACCGCCTTGGGCAAAAAAAGTAAACGGTACTTTTTGTCTTCTTTCCAAGGAAATTTCAATTCTATTTGTCGCGCATTGCTGGTGTCAATACTAAAAGTAGTGTTGCGTACTAGGGTGGTACTGTCTTCAAATAGCAATACCGCATTGGCATTTAAGCTCACAATTGGATGATTAAAGAGCAATTTCATATTGCGATCCGGATTTTGGTAGATCGCCCCTTTGCCCACCCCAAGCCCTTGGTAGCTTAGTTTGGCTTTGGGTAAATAAGTAGACTTGGCCTGTCCCTTGATTTTTAGCGTATCATTAAAAAGGGTATCAATCTTCACGGCTAAAGGCCAATTTCCAGTACCTGGAACATTACCATTGTACCAAACCTTTAAAGTGTCGTGGTCTACTTCGGTTCGCAAATCCACATCCGGGATGTTTGCTTTTACCCGGTAGTTGCGCGGGGTCTGACTAAACAGCAGTTTAATGATGCCATAGTAAGGTTGAATAATAGACCCATTGCGCATCGCCGGTGTTTCAATAAATATGCCTAGGGTGAAAGAAGTATCCTGCTTACCCGGTGCTATCGTAACCAAAGAGTCAGGAAAGCCAATCTTTTCTTTTGGACCATCAAAAAGGTAATTTAGGTTACCATCTTCGAGGGCAAAGACCTTGTATTTGCCTTCCCGCATGTTGCGAATCGAAAAAGCTCCCTCTTTGTCGGTACGAGCAAAATAAAGTGGTCTTTCTTTGCGCACAACGCTGTCTTTCAAATTATCGTAGAACATGACCACTACATTTTCCGATGGCTTACCAGTGATGGCATCAATTATTTTTCCATTTGCTGACAAAGAATCGAGAATCGGGCCGGTAGAAAACACAAACCGCAGGTTTTTGGCGGGGTTTCTCTCGGTAAGGTCTTTCACTGCATTGCCAAAATTGATCGTATAAGTAACGTTCTCGCGTAAATTTTCGCGGGGATCAAAACTGACGATAACTGTTTTGCCACGAAGTTTGATCAACTCCGTGTTGTACCGCAATGGCGGAGATACCACCACTTGTTTGCCTACATCTTCCAAAACGACCCACTCATTAAAAAGAAGCTCAAGGGGCTGTTTTTTGAAATTAACTTGAAAATTGGGGCTGCTACGCAGCGTATCCATTCGAGGAGGAGCAACGTCCTTTGGTCCCCCCACTGGAGGGACCACAACCGCACAACCGGCCAAATACAATATTGTTAAGATCACAAGGATTTGGATACGCATGCGCATTTTTTTTTGGAAGTTGTCCTGATGGTGGCAATTGGATTGAAATCCCACTATTACAGCTACCTTAGTTATAATCCATCCACATCACGACCTAAATAAACCAATTTTAAAGCCTCATTGTTGGGGAATTTTAAATTGTTTAAATCGGAAGGGAGTGGAGAAATTTCTCCAGTGCCGATTTTTATCAACAGTGGAATCGTTTTTTGTTCAGCACTCATGCTTTGGATGGCGCGTTGAAGTGCTGGTATATCCTCAATGGTCATTTCGTGAATTTTCGGAAAATCACGCGCTACTTCATTCAGATTCAAAAAGTCATCGGTATTGGAAAAAAGGCCATGTTTGGGGCGGAGCTCATTGCCTTTTAGCAATTCCTCTGCCGTCATGATGCGAAAAACGCCCGCTTCGCCCACGTCTTTTTTGTATCGCCGCACCGCATATTCATTGACTTCTGGATTGCTGGTTAGGGCCAACAAGGTAGATAAACCGTTTATTTCTAACTTATCCGACAAGTCTTCGGTGTATAAATTAGCGACAAAAGCATTGAGGCCAGTTTCCCGAGCACGGGTTATATTTGCTTCGTTGATGTCGACCAGTACCACATGGCGATGATTGTCATGCAGGTATTTGGCAACCAAGCGGGCAGCCAAACTTGCACCGACAATGAGAATCCCTCCGGAAGTATCTTGGATCAATCCCAATATTTTGGCCAGCGGCCTAGCGGATAATGCAATCAACAATACCGATCCTACTACGATCATCAAAACCAGCGGAATGATGTATTCAGCGGCTGGAATGCCTTTTTCGACTAGGCTCAATCCAAATAAAGAAGCAATACCAGCAGCTACAATTCCTCGTGGGCCCACAAAAGAAATAAAAATTTTTTCTCTGAAAGTTAAAGTGGAACGAATGGTGCTCAAAAATACCCCCAGTGGGCGCAAAACGAAAATAACTACAGCAAATAGCAGTCCCGTAGCTGGGTTATGAATAACTAAATTTAGATCAGCAAGTTTGATATTCGAAGCCAAAAGAATAAACAAAACGGAGATCAATAAGGTCGCTATATTTTCTTTAAAGGTTAAAATCTCCTTAAGTCGGGGTACTTCCAAATTGGCCATTACCGTTCCCATTACCACCACAGTCAGCAATCCTGAGTTGTTTACCGTGTTATTGGACAGCACAAATACCCCGAGTACATAAGACAAAGTAAATACATTGAGTAAGTATGGTGGCGCCATTTCTTGCTTGATCATTTGGTACAGCGTATAAGCGGCAATAGCGCCCATCGCTAGGCCCGTCAATACGATCTGTGCAAAAACCACGAAGGCATGAGAGCTAAAAGTCAGGCCATCATCAGCAGAAAGAATGAAATCATAAACCAAAACGGCGCACAATGCCCCAACAGGTTCAATGAGAATGCTTTCCCATTTTAGTACAGTAGCCACATTGCGGCTCAAGGGTATATTGCGCAAAATTGGAGCGATGACAGTAGGTCCAGTCACCACGATCAGCGAAGAAAACATAAAAGCCATTGGCCAAGAGAGCCCAAGAATCAGGTGCGTAGCCAATCCACCACCCAAGAAGGTCACCAAAGAGCCGATTGAAATCAAATTGATGATGACCAAACCTACTTGTTGAACTTCCTGGCGTTTTAAAGTCAAGCTGCCTTCAAATAAGATGATCCCAATGGCCAGAGAAACAAAGTTAAAAAGGTTTTTTCCTGGAAATAAGCCCCTGCCCGTAGTAGGATTATAAATCGGGTTGATCAATTGCTGCCCGTCAGTAGTCCAAAATACTGAAAGAGGGCCCACTAGTAAGCCAATTATAATGAGTGGCAAAATCGCTGGGAGTCGAATGCGCCAGGCCAGCCATTGGGCAAAAATACCTAAGATAATTACGCCAGATAATTCAAACATAGCATCGAATAAAAAGAGCAATCTTGCTTCGTGTTAATTCCGCCCTACAAGATAAAACTACATAGGAGAAATTTTTTCATCTACTAAAAATTAACTATTGGAGCAAGCTATCAAGGGATCAAAACCATCGATTTGGGAAATTTGGTATTCGATTTTTGTTAAAATAATGTTCAAAATAAAGAGTAAGGTAATATCGACTCATTCCTAAAAGATAAATTTGGCGCTTACTTCCCGGTAATTCTGTAAATTTGCGGCCTGAAAAAGAATAAGCGATGAATCTATTACAGGAAGAAATACAAAAACGCCGCACTTTTGGGATCATTAGTCACCCGGATGCGGGTAAAACGACCCTTACCGAAAAGCTTTTGCTCTTTGGCGGGGCTATCCAGATTGCCGGTGCGGTTAAGTCGAACAAGATCAAAAAAAGCGCTACCTCCGACTTTATGGAGATTGAGCGACAAAGAGGGATCTCAGTGGCGACTTCTGTAATGGCTTTTGAATACCGTAACTTAAAAATCAACATCCTGGATACGCCAGGTCACGAAGATTTTGCCGAAGATACCTACCGGACGCTCACCGCAGTAGATAGTGTAATCGTGGTAATTGACGTAGCCAAAGGGGTAGAATCCCAAACCGAAAAGCTGGTTAAGGTTTGTCGCATGCGCAACACACCAATCATCGTTTTTATCAACAAGATGGATAGAGAAGGAAAGGATGCTTTTGATCTTTTAGATGAGATTGAAAAAAAATTGGGCATCAATGTAACTCCACTAAGCTGGCCAATTGGAATGGGGCAGCGTTTTCAGGGAGTTTACAGCATTTATGAAAAAAACCTGGTGTTGTTTCGGGCACATGGGAAACAGGAGGAAGAGGATGTCATTGAGATCAGTAGCTTAGAAGATCCCCAACTTGACAAAAGAGTGGGAAAACCTGCTGCCGACTTGTTGCGCGAAGAAGTCAATGTAATCACGGAAGTGTATCCAGAATTTGACCGAGAATATTATTTGGATGGTCAATTATCGCCTGTTTTTTTTGGTAGCGCTGTCAACAACTTTGGCGTACGAGAGCTTTTGGATTGTTTTGTAGAAGTGGCACCGCCACCTCTTGCACGGGTAACGGAAGAACGATTGGTAAAGCCCGAAGAAGATCAATTTGCTGGATTTGTGTTTAAAATCCACGCCAATATGGATCCCAATCACCGCGACCGTATTGCCTTTTTGCGGGTTTGCGCCGGCACTTTTCAACGCAATACCAATTATCTTCACATTCGGCAAGGGCGTAAAATGAAATTTGCCAACCCAACTTCTTTCATGGCCGCTAAAAAAACCGTAATCGATGAAGCTTATCCCGGCGATGTAATTGGTTTGTACGATTCGGGGAATTTTAAAATTGGCGACACCCTTACCGGAGGAGAGACCCTCCACTTTAAAGGGATTCCAAGCTTCTCACCCGAACAATTCCGCTTCGTCAACAATGCCGATCCCCTCAAATCGAAGCAATTGGCCAAAGGATTAGAACAATTGATGGACGAAGGCGTAGCGCAGCTGTTTAGTCGGGAAACCGATGGTCGCAAAATTATTGGCACGGTAGGAGCATTACAATTTGACGTGATTCAATACCGCTTAGAACACGAATACGGGGCTTTGGTGACCTACGAGCCGGTACATTTACACAAAGCTTGTTGGATTACTTCTGATGATGAAGCTGCACTCAAAGAGATCATCGCCCGCCGGAAAAAAGATATTTCTCGTGACAAGCATGGCAATTTGGTTTTTTTGGCTGAATCTTCTTGGGCGCTGAACATGGCTCAAGAAAATCACCCCAAAGTACAATTTCACTTTACGAGCGAGAATATTGATTGATTCACAAGATCAGGAGACTATACTTTTTATTGGTTTTGTTGCTCGTACTGTAATTCAGCGCGGACTAGGGCAATGAATGCCTGATCAACTTCCAAAAACACTTGGATCATATTTTCATCGATGTTTTTCAAAAGCATTTCACGGGTAGCATTCCATTGAATTTGTTCACGGCCTTCTTCAAGTCCTTCCTTACGGCCTTCTTCAAGTCCTTCAATAACGCCTTCTTCTTTAATCATGCCATAAGTGCTCATAAATTCTTCATTTAATGTTTGAGGCAATTCCGCAAAGAATTTTTTGACTTTTTCCTTGCTAATTTCGGTATTTTTAAAAATATAAGCAACAATTGAAGTAATAAAATCTCCATCATAAGTCTCCTGTTTCAAATGGGCGAACATAAGTTGCGGGTGCTCCAATATGAAATCAGTCTCCCAGATGTGTTTTAACATCAGTAGCGTGTTGATTAGAAGTCCTGCTTTGAGCGCTATAATTTGCCCGTCGCTCAAATCTTGAACGCTGGTCAAGAAGTACTCAAACCTAGGGAGATAAGGAAGAAGATTCTCCGGGAGATCAACGCCAAAGTAGTCCTTTAAATCTCGCTTTTTCCACTTCTTTTTTCCATGATAGACTATAATAGGGATGATGGGCGAAATTGGCAACTTTTGTTTTCGCTGTTGTTCCCAGGCACCCAGGATATAGCGCAAAAGCTGCAAATGAGGGTAACGTTCTGGGCTGCTTTTGTGTTCGAAAATGAAGGTGATCCACAGCAGCGTTTGTCCTAGTTTTAGCTTACATTGGTAAACCATATCGGTAATGTGCTCCTGTAGGTCTTGATCTACATAAGAGCCGTTCTCTCGTTCTAGAGAATTTAGATCAAGTGAGGTGGTAACCGCCTCTGGAAGCATTTCCTCCAAATAAGCTCGCGCAATTTTCAACCTGCTAAAAGCTGATTTGAAAAACTCATCGTGGGATTTAGTAGGGTATTCAGACATAAACACAAAGTTTACGCCAAAATAATTATTTGTTTTAAAATTTAAAAAACAAAATAAATAATTTTAAAAAAAATTAATGTCCTAAATTCAATTGTCTTGCCATATCTCGACTTGTTTTGGTAGCAGCGCAAGCAATAATGAAATCGTTCAAGCTGGCTCGAAGTTGGTTGCTTTCTTCGGGCGTGAGGTCATTGAAAAAGACAGCTAACTCTGTTTTGTTGTCTTTCTGACTGGTTATGTACACGCTCATGGTCAAGACAAATGCCGTGGAACCACCCTTCATCCCCAAATGCTTGTAAAGCTCTTTGTTGGCAGGATTGATGACCATAGGCCACTCCATAATATTCTCGAGGAGCTTTTGAACCTTTGAAGGAAAGTAAGAACGGGAATTGATTTTGTGCAAAATAGAGGCGTAATCCTCTGTAGTGGAACTGGGTAAGCGATCCGACCAAATCTTTTGCAACTCCATGTTTGGAAAAACAAACTTTTTCTTGAACAAGAGATCCTCATCGTCTTTGAGTTGTTTGTGGATTTGTGCACAGCGTGCTCGGTAGGCAATCATGTCCAATGCGTGTACCTGTGCCACAAACTGTTCATTGGCCATTTTTTTCTCATTGGACACTACAAAAAGCGCCGCTACGAAAGGATAAATAGGGTCGTGGTTTTTGAGTTTGAGTTTTTCCAGATTGGCGTTGATGTTGTCCAATCCCAGTTTATCCATCAGGTATTCAGTATTGGCGTTGGAACTGAATTGAATCATGCCTTTGGCTACTTCCAATAAAGCAACTTTGCCATTGCCAGCTAGTTTTCTGGTTTCTAAGTCCCTTTTCCAAGATGGATGCGCATTACCGTCGGTATTGGGCACATAGTAAACATCAATGTCTTGAAAGGGAATCTCTTCTTCGGGATTGATTTTACCCGCCGCCGCTTGTTGAGCAAACTCGATGGCAATGATTATTTTTACCGTACTGGCGAGTGGAAATTTATGGTCATGCCGTAAACTTGCCAGCAGCGTATCATTGCGCATCCAATAGATGGACGAGCGATTGGGGTTGTGTTTTAAAAACGCTACAATAGGTTCAGGACCAACGATTGGATCGCTAAAACCCATTCCAATTGTCATCATCAAAGCTGCAATCACGCCGTATACTGCGAGATGGTTCGTTCTCATTCAAGGTGGTTTTTGAAAAAATCCATGCAAAACAAACCCTAAGTTGATGAAATTTAAGATTCAACGGAAGTCTGTTCTTTTATTTTTGCTTTTTTGAGACGAAAAAAGCTTTTTAAGGATACTTTAGGAAAGAGTCAAAAATAATGAAACACTATAAATTGGTAGCATTCAGCTTGATCTTTTGAATTTATATTGTACCTAATACTCAATCAGTTTTCATTCATTGTTTCCGCTCCTCTAACTTTACAATCCATTGGAAGTCTGCTCAATTAGCTTCTTTTTTTCCTCTACTCTTTCATATTCCCAATCAAACCAAAGCAAGCAGTTGATTTTTTTCTTCAACTTATGTTGCAGCAAATCAAGGGTAGCTTTTACAGCCTCATCCGACGAGCCATCGACCCTAACTTCGTCCCCTAGGCGTAGATAATTTCCTTGAAAAACGGTATCCTTGATCACTCGAAAGTGGTTCGGACGCGCACGAAGGGTCAGAAATGTGCTTTTTTTTGCCAGACCCAATTCTATACTGCCCAGTAACCCCAGAAATTTTGTCCCTCGATACCAGGCTCCCCAACTAAATAGGGGTAAGGCTACATCAAGCGGTAGTGGGTAGGGTCTACCTTTGAGGTATTGAGCAACCACTGCTGCATCAAGAATAGCATTCTCTTCATTGCGCATTTTGACGTTGCCTGTATTGTAGCACATCAGCAGCGCGTTGGATACAGGAGGTATTCCCATTAGTTGTCGATCTCGGTATTGATGAAGCCGAACCGTGCAGGATAGCGCCCATTGAGGTTGCTCCTTTTGTAAAAAACGGAGAAATTGAAAAAAGGGATCCCGGGTTTTTGCTGTCCAATCGCAGTCAATCTGGATTGCGCGGATCGGCAGATTGCTTGAAAATCCTAGTCGTTTGGCCATAACTTTAATCTTAGCAGCCGTTTTTTGAGCCAAGGCGGCCAATTGATCAGGCGGCGTAAGTTCAAAAACCCGATTGACGATGAAAACCGTAGGTACAATCGCCATTTGATCAAGCGCAAGCGGTGCTGCGGTCGGTTTTGGTTTCAACACGCCCACAGGGACGGCCATTTGGTATTCGGCATTCCAATTGACATCAAAAAAACGCAAATAAAGCCTTTGGGCACCCAACTGAGCAAACAACGCATGGTCTTTTGTACTAAAATCCAAAGTTGTTTTCCAGTAGTAAAAACCAGTATCCGGTTGTTTTGACTGACAACCGGATACAAGTAGGAGCAGGATTACTCCAAAAAAGCCGTTGCTCATGATCTTTTGCATACCCTCTACAACAACGTACGAAAACCTTTGCTAATCTGTTCACCCGGATAATAAACCCGTTCCAGAAAAAGCCCTGCTGGCGGAGCCGTATATTGAGCAGGTTCGAGACTAGGCGTTTTGAGCCAACTCGCTGGGCGATCGCTAGGCATGCGTCCAGTACCTACTTCTACCAAGCAACCGACAACGCGGCGTACCATTTTCCACAAAAAATGAGAAGCGATGATGTGGACAATCAGCAGTTCACCCTGTTCGTGTACCGCCAAATGTTTGAGTTCTACTAAGGAACTTTTTTCAGTCCCTTTTTCATTCGAAAACGACTTAAAATCGTGGAACCCGATTAAGGATTGCGCCGCGATCTGCATATTATCGGCATTCAATTCATCTTTGATCCACCATACATAGTGTTTGCCAAAAGCGTTACGCCGGCGAGAGATCTGGTAAATATAACTGCGAGCTATGGCATCATGTCGGGCATGAAACTTCGGGGAAGTAGGTTCCACGGCGAGGATATTGATGTCATGCGGCAATAAATCGTTTATTTTTTGGCGAATCAACTTTAGCGGAGTTTTGGTGGATATTTCCAAATGCGCTACCTGGCCCAAGGCATGTACCCCAGAGTCGGTTCGTCCAGATCCGTACAACTCCAATTTTTCTACTTCGAAGGCAGTTTTGCAAGCTTTAATGATGGTACCCTGCACCGAGCGGGCGTCTTCCTGAAGTTGCCAGCCTTTGTATCGACTGCCATCGTATTCTATGGTTAATTTGTAACGAGACATTGCTCTTGATTTAACATGCAGGATAAGGAGAAAAAGGGAAAAAAGGAAATTTGAGGTATGGAGGTTGATAAAGAGGCATTAAAAGAGAAGCTTAAAAAGAGCAAAAATGGCGTAAGAGGGGAGTTTTCTGAAATATGAATTGGGACAACGTAAATTGATAAACCCGCTAATGCTGTCTTGCTTCAATTGCCCTTTTGCCTTCAGACCTTACCAGTTGCTTTAATCTTTTTTCAGCTGCTGAATCAGTGATCAGGGTATCCAATCTTTTTCTCTGGGTAACTTCCTGTGGGGCACTTATCACCTAC
>JBBRGN010000079.1:0-16666 GCA_038240665.1 Chitinophagales bacterium
TGGGCTTAACCTTACCGGTAAACCGACGGTAATCCTTATCGCTGGTTTGCAAGGTTCGGGAAAAACGACCTTCAGTGGCAAGCTGGCCTATTTTTTGAAGGATAAAAAGAAAAAAACGCCCCTCCTTGTAGCTTGCGATGTCTACCGACCAGCAGCGATTGATCAGCTTACGGTGCTTGGTGAACAAATCGGCGTGCCGGTTTTTAAAGATGTCGACAGCAAAAATCCGGTCGAAATTGCCCTCCGGGGCATCGATTTTGCCATCAAAAACAACCGCGACGTCGTCATCATCGATACTGCTGGTCGTTTGGCCATCGATGAGCAGATGATGGCAGAAATTGCCAATGTTAAAAATGCGATTTTACCACACGAAACACTTTTTGTGGTAGATTCCATGACTGGTCAAGATGCCGTAAAAACAGCGGAAGTGTTCAATGAAACCATCAATTTTGATGGCGTTGTGTTGACAAAAATGGATGGTGACACCCGCGGTGGAGCTGCCCTTTCGGTAAAATATACAGTTGGCAAGCCGATCAAGTTTGTCAGCATGGGGGAAAAAATGGACACACTTGATGTCTTTTATCCCGATCGTATGGCGCAGCGGATCCTTGGCATGGGAGACATTGTTTCCTTTGTTGAAAAAGCGCAAGAGCAATTTGACGAAAAGGAAGCCCAACGCCTCGAGAAAAAAATCCGCGTCAATAAATTCGATTTCAACGACTTCCTGAGCCAAATTAATCAGATCAAACGCATGGGTGATTTGAAAAGCTTGATGAACATGATCCCCGGTATGAGTAAAATGACCAAAGACATGACCATCGACAATAACGCTTTTGTGAAAGTCGAAGCCATCATTCAATCCATGACGCCCGATGAGCGCAAAAATCCCGAATTGCTCAACATCAGCCGCAAAAACCGCATCGCCAAAGGTTGTGGTCGCAAACTAGATGATGTCAACATGTTCATCAAACAGTTTGATCAAATGCGCAAAATGATGCACCAGATGAGCAAATCTCCTGGTTTTGGTATGGCGGGGCCAGGTGCCGCAGCGGGCGGAGGTACACGTCCAAGTATGGCCAAACGCAAGCGATAGAACCATCAAAATTGCCTGATAGATAACTTTTAATTGTCGGACAAAATGCAAAGAGATTTTTTTGCATTTTGTCTGATCTCCAAGATTTCAGACTTATCGCGATTTGCGTATATTTATGGGTTAACAAATAAATGGAGTATCCAAAACCATACCTGATGCGTAAGTCTTTGACTATTCTTTTTCTTTTCAGCACTTTTTTCTTTGGCAGGGCTCAAGAAAAAGTGGATTTGCGACAAGTCATTCCCAGTGATTTTAGCGTCCGTACTGGCGAGTTGGGCAATGGGTTGACGTTCTACCTAAAGCGCAACGTCCACCCCGACAAACGCGCTGAAATGCGCTTGGTCATCAAAGCAGGTTCCCTTCAAGAAACCGATAAACAAAGAGGATTAGCCCATTTTGTGGAACACATGGCTTTCAATGGGTCACGTAATTTTAAAAAAAATGAACTGATCAATTACCTGGAGATCACTGGTTCGCGTTTTGGTCCGGATCTAAATGCTTATACCTCTTTTGCCGAAACTGTTTATCAACTCCAAATCCGTACGGATAGCTTGTATTACATCAGTCGCGGCTTGCTTATTCTGGAAGACTGGGCGGACGGCATCACTTTTGATCCCTTGGAAATTGAAAAAGAAAAAGGCGTTATTCGCTCCGAATGGCGTTCCCGGCTCAATGCACAAAGTCGTTTACAAGAACAATATTTTCCGGTTATCTACAAAGATTCGCCTTACCCGCAGCGCTTACCCATCGGCGATACAGCTACGATCCGACAAGCGACGGCCAAAATGCTTCGCGAGTATTACCACGATTGGTACCGCCCGGACAACATGGCCATTGTTGTGGTAGGCGATATTGATCTGGATTGGGTAGAAGAACAAATTTATGCCAGTTTTGGTAAATTAGCAGATCGGGGCAGCACCCATAAGTCAAAGAAAGCCATCATCCCCATCCAGAAAATCCGACAAGGGGTCATTGCAACCGATAAAGAAACCTCATTTACCCAGGTCGATTTCTACATTCGTCATCCTTCACCGCCAAAAGACAAAACCGCTAAAGGTTGGCGCCGCCAATTGATCCAAAACCTCGTCAATGGCATGATCAATCGCCGCTTGATCAGCGTTCAGCAGCAGGAAAGACCACCCTTTACTTTTGCTGGCGTAGGCTATGGCGACGATCTCGGCAAAAATGATTCCTATTATTTGTCCGCTTTCACTTCAGAAACCAAGGCGCTGGATGGTTTTGCCGCCGTATGGAAAGAAGTTGTACGCGCCCAGCAACACGGTTTTATCCAGGCTGAGCTGGATCGGCAAAAAAAAGAAATATTGCGCGGAATATTACAAAGAGCCAAAGAAGAAAATACAACCCAATCTGCTATTTGGGCCAACCTCTTAGCGCAGAACTTCTCCGAAGATGAGCCCTACCCTACCCCTAGGCAACAACTGGTATGGATGAACACGCTTTTACCTACTATTCAGCTCAGCGATCTAAAGGTGGAAATGAAGACTTGGATGCCCAGTACAGGGCGAGCATTGGTGGTAAGCGGTCCAGAGAAAATTAAACGTTTTTACCCCAATCTGGATCCTTTCTGGAACCTAATTGATTCAATTGAAAAAAAACAATGGCCACCCTATCAAGAAAGTTACTCCAATCAAAGTTGGCTGGATAAACCACTGGCGGCGGCTCCCATCACCAAAGAAAACTACTTGCCCGATTTCAATATCACCGAACTGTACCTCCCCAACGGCGTACAGGTAGTACTCAAACCTACGACCAATAAAAACGACCAGATATTACTTTCAGCGGCCAGAGAGGGTGGACACTCTTTGGCTACTGACGAAGATTTTCCTAGTGCTTCGAATGCCATAGCACTGGCGACTCAAAGTAAATTAGGGCCTTTTTCGTTTGATCAATTGCAAAAAAAATTGACTGGAAAAACCCTCAGCCTCAATCCTTACATTGATGAATTAAGTGAAGGGTTTTCTGGAACTTGCGCCCCTGAAGAACTCGAGGATCTTTTGTCGTTGATCTACCTGTATTGCACGCAATCCAACTGCGATTCGACTACGTTTAACTCTTATCGTAGTCGACAAGTGGCCATTATGCAAAACATGATGACCAATCCCTACTATTCATTTGCTGAATCCAAGCTACAGATCAAATACCAGAACCACCCCCGACGACACATCTTTAATCTCGAAGATCTGGATAAAATTGACCTACAAAAGGCCAAAGCTTTTTTTCAAAATCGCTTCGGGAATGCCAATGAATTCACTTTTGTATTGGTGGGAGCATTTGAAAGCGATAGCATTAAAACCCTGTTGGCCCAATACCTTGGCAACCTTCCTACCACGGGTCGTGAAGAAACCTACCGCGACATCAAAGCCAATCTCATCAAAGGTCATATTGATTCTACCATGACCGGCGGTAGAGCGCCCAAAACCATTGTGGAAATCAATTACCATGGTGATTACAAAAATACCTCCCAGCTTAGATTTGATTATTCCGCTTTGGTCGGTGTATTGCGCATCAAACTTCGCGAAGCGATGCGGGAAGACAAAGGTGGCGTGTACGGTGTAAATGTGGGCGGTGGCTTAGAATTCCATCCCAAGGATCAGTTCCGTATTACCCTCACTTTTGATACTGACCCAGAAAAAGCGGATACGCTGATAAAAACCGCTTTAGAAGTGATTCATGATCTGCGAACTTCGGGTCCAGATGAGGCAACTGTACAAAAAATAAAAGAAGCACAATGGCAAAGTCGCCTAAAAAATGAAGATGACAACTCCTTTTGGTTGGGGCAGTTGGCTACCCGTTATCGAGAAGGTTGGACTTTGGATGGACTAAAAAAAGAGGTGTACCGTAATTTAATCGACAATTTGGATACTAAATCCATACAACGTGCTGCTCAAGTATTCCTTAATCCCACCAATTTTATTCAATTGGTACTCAAACCAGATAAGCAGTAAACTAAAAACAACCACACGATGATACAACATTGGAAAAATGCCGCCGTAGGTTTTGCAGTCATGATCGGATTCAGCGGCGCATTGTTTGGACAAAAAGCCAATCTAGCCCAACGCCAAGCGCGCGCTAAACAGGTGCGACTAGAACATTTGAAAAGAGAAAACAGGGCTACGTTAAAATAATATTATTTCTCCGGGAACCACAAGAAGCAATGCCGGTGTTATCAGCAAACCAGAAAGAAAATACCGCTGGGTTTAGCGATTTTTCTTCTGGCAAGCGCTAAAAATCGAAACCCTATGTGCTATTGTGTTTTCTTGGCTTCTGAACATTCTTTTCCCGAAATTCCTTTAGACATGGAAAACCGCGGCTTTAATGCGGCTGTTTTGAACGAAGACCACCCAGTAAAAAAATGGCTGAGCAAACCTCACCAAGTACAATTGGGTTCACATACCTGGTGCGCCTGTGGCCTAGATTTTCAATTTGATGAATATTGTGAGCGAAACGAGCCGCCGGATTTTAACGATGTCCAAACGCCAGCAATGTGGGAAAATGAACTAGCTGAATATGCATTGGGCAAAAAATGTATGGAAGACTACTTTACCTATCTCCGAGCGATGCTTGAAAAAGGAGATCTAGAGTGGTACTGTGTTTGGGATGGAGATTGGGACAATGTTCCCGTGCGAAGGGTGGAGCTTCCGGCGGCGTCTCTAAGCAAAGCACCTGATTTCAGTCAGCGTTATCCTTTAGAAAAAGGCTTGTTTGTATGTTATAAGCAATAGCTACCATCTGTCTTAACTGATCTTTTGCAAAAAAAAGGGGTAACCATCAAGCTACCCCTTTTTTGTTTCCTTATAAATTCAACAAACGTTTCACCGCTTGATAAGGCTGGATGAATTTACCCGTCGAAGTCGAATTTCGAGTGTCCATACCCGTCTCATTCAAGATTTTATACGCTTCCTCTGTTTTTAGGTCGGGTTTCAAACTTTTGAGCAAACCCAGCAAACCGGCAACATAAGGGGTAGCCATCGAAGTGCCGCTGTAAGTGGCATATTGATTACCTGGAATGGTAGAATAAATGCCCACCCCTGGAGCAGCGACGCCCATTGAGAGGTCGTTGACCGTATTGGAAAAGTCGGCTCGATTGAGGTCGGCGTCTACCGCACTTACGCCGATAGCGCCTTTGGAATTTACGGGACTAAATTCAGTGGCATTGCGATTTGAATTGCCGGCGGCAGCCACTACAATAGCTCCAGCTTTTACAGCATACTGAACGGCTTTGTCGTAAGCGCGTTGACTGGCCTGAGTCGTCCGCCCACCCAAGGACATTGAAATCACATCAGCGCCATTATCCGCCGCTTTCAACATGCCATCAATGATCGTTTGTTGAGTACCAAAACCCGCATCGGTAAGTACCTTTATGCTGGTAATGGTGGTAAAACGGTTGTCGCGAGAAAAAGAAGCCACTCCTACCCCATTATTGGATACTGCACCAGCGATCCCCGCACAATGTGTTCCATGCCCTTTTTTATCGTAATCATAGCTGGTATTGGTTGATTTAAAATTAGCTTTCAAATCTTCATGTCCGCCATCAACGCCAGTATCTAAAATAGCGATCAAAGCTTTTTTCTGCGGTTGTAATTTTTTTTCCTCCAGCAGGTTGTACAGTTTGTCCATCTGCATGCGTTCAAAACCCCACAAATTTTCAATACCTGGGTCGTTAATGCCAAATTTAGAAGGTAATTTTGCTGGAATCGGACTCACCACCATGGGATCAATCTGGATGATTTCATTTTCTTCGCCCCAAGAAACGGCTGATGCGTGTTGGAGGTGATAAAGAATGGGAACAATTAGCGCTATTTTTCCTTCCGGTACATCAACGGTGTAATAATTATCTAAGTCGGTAAAAGCGGTTTGTTTGGGATAAAAAGCCCGTTTGTAGGTCAATCCATAGCGTTGCGTCCATCGATGTAGCTCACCAATCGAACGGCCTTCTTTAAGTTCAATCAACAGTTCGCCTTGTTTATCCAAAGGGATGTTTTCGTGATAAGGAAAGGAAAAATTCAAAAACCCCTTCGAAAACCAAAACAATGCCAAGATGGAAACCCCAAACCCCAGCCAAAAGCTTTTTTTCCAACCCGCCAAACGGCTAAACGCCGCGCCAAATACCCCTAGAAACAACAAATCTCTAAAAAGTGTCTGCATTTTGTAAGTCAAGGGCGCATGAAATCCCGCAATAGACAATCCATACAAACCCAAACTTGTCAACAGCATCAGTTGAAAAATGCGGCGAAATTTATCTTTCGGCGCACCAAACCACAAACCCAAGGTTATAAAAGCCATTACAAATCCAAAAACATAGATGGAGGCCATTGTTGTTGTTTTTTAGCTTGATCCAATAAAGAACTGAACACACCAAGTCAATTCATCATTACCTAAATCTACATTGAATTCGCCAATAATACACCATCGCCCGACGAAGCAAGGCAGAAATTCGGCAAATGTAGTGTGAAGGACGAATAAGGATGCTTTGTTCAACTTAATGCGTAGACCATACGTTTCTACCACTGAAAAAAGGAATTAGCATGTTCCTAAGAAGATTTCCTGTTTTTTCTGCCTGCAATACGTAAATTAGCGGCGTTTTTAGCTTCATCTAAATATTTTGAAATGACACCCTCTGCGGAAAAGTTGAATTGCGTGATTATCGGAGCTGGTCCGGCTGGCTATACCGCAGCAGTGTATGCTGCGCGCGCCAACCTCAAACCGGTATTGTTCACCGGCCAAGAACCTGGCGGACAATTGATGATCACAACGGATGTGGAAAATTATCCGGGTTATCCCAATGGCATCATGGGGCCTGAAATGATGGAAGATTTTCGCAAACAAGCGGAACGCTTTGGTACCGATATCCGCTACGAATTGATCAGCAAAGTGGATTTAACGGGTCCTGTACACAGCTTATGGACGGAATCCGGACAAGAAATTCATGCCGATACGGTGATCATTGCCACCGGAGCCAAAGCCAAGTGGTTGGGTTTGCCATCTGAAGAAAGATTGATCAATAAAGGCGTTTCTGCTTGTGCGGTATGCGACGGGTTTTTCTTTCGCGGACAGGAAGTAGCGGTAGTAGGCGGTGGCGATACCGCGGCGGAAGAAGCTACTTATCTGGCGAAATTGTGTCCCAAGGTGCACTTATTGGTACGCCGCGACAAAATGCGCGCTTCCAAGATCATGCAAGAACGGGTAGCTAAGACGGAAAACATCATCGTTCACTGGAATTCAGAAACCGAAGAAATTTTGGGTGATGAGGAAGTCAACGGTGCGCGCATCGTCAACATCTTGACCGGCGAAAAAACCGTGCTTCCAGTAACTGGCTTTTTTGTAGCCATAGGCCACCAACCCAATACTCAACTGTTCAAGGATTGGTTGAATATGGACGAGGTCGGTTATTTAACCCCCAAACCAGGTACGACCAAAACCAATATTGAAGGTGTTTTCGCGAGCGGCGACGCTCAAGATAATGTATACCGCCAAGCCGTAACTGCGGCCGGAACGGGCTGTATGGCCGCTTTGGATGCCGAACGCTACTTGGTGGAAAAAGGAATCGTATAATATAACCATCAAAAAACCCAAACGACAATGTCTACAGCAACCACCACTCGTTTCCGTGCCGGCGTCCTGCATGGCGACGAGGTTACGGAATTGTTCAACTATGCCAATGAACACGATTTTGCCCTTCCGGCAGTAAACGTCATCGGTACCAATACGGTGAATGCCGTTTTGGAAACCGCTCGGGAGGTAAACTCTCCGGTCATCATTCAATTTTCCAATGGCGGCTCGGTATTTTATGCCGGTAAAGGTTTGTCCAACACCAACCAACAAGCTGCTATTTTAGGTGGTATTTCTGGTGCCATGCACGTACACCAATTGGCGAAAGCTTATGGGGTGAGCGTTATTTTGCATACCGACCACTGTGCCAAAAATATTCTGCCTTGGGTAGATGGTTTGTTGACGGAAGGTGAAAAGTTTTTTGCTCAACATGGTTTTCCGCTTTACAGCTCTCACATGTTGGATCTTTCAGAAGAACCATTACACGAAAACATTGAAATCTGTGTCGAATATTTCCAGCGCATGGCCAAAATGGGCATGACCCTCGAAATTGAATTGGGAGTGACTGGCGGTGAAGAAGACGGCGTTGATAATTCTGGCATCGATAACTCCAAACTTTATACGCAACCAGAAGAGGTCGCCCACGCCTACGAAGAACTAAGCAAAGTAAGCAAAAATTTCACCATTGCCGCTGCTTTTGGCAATGTTCACGGGGTTTACAAACCCGGTAACGTAGACTTGCAACCGATCATTTTGAAAAACTCTCAGGATTTTATCGCCAAAAAATACGGTACAGGTGCCAATCCGGTCAATTTCGTATTCCATGGCGGTTCTGGTTCATCGCGGGAAGATATCCGCGAAGCCATTCACTACGGCGCAATCAAGATGAACATCGACACCGATATGCAATGGGCATACTGGGAAGGGGTGAAGGATTATTATGAAAAAAACAAGGGCTATCTTCAAGGACAAATTGGTAACCCCGATGGCGAAGACAAACCGAACAAGAAGTTTTACGATCCACGCGTATGGTTGCGCGAGGGCGAAAAAACCTTTGTAACCCGTTTGAAAGCTGCTTTTGAAGACCTCAATTGCATCAATAAAAACGCATAACAGTTTTCATTTTTTGTAAAAAAGGGTTGAAAGAACAGTGTTTACTGATTTTTCAGCCCTTTTTAGTTTATAAGCATTTATATTGTCTTAAGTACCAAAACCTAAAACCATGCTTTCTCTTGAACAACTCCTCCAAGAAGTAGAAATCGCTCGAACGGCGTTTATTGCCGAAGCATCAGGCCTATCACTGGCTCAAGCTGAATTCAAACCCAATCCAGATTCTTGGAACACCATTGAGATTGTAGAGCACATAACCCGCGCTGAGCAATCGGGTCTTGCCTACCTCTGGAAAGCCTTTGATGCCATACAGCACGGAGAACCGGTATGGTCTGGTGAATTGCCCCATGAAGGCTTGTCGGTAGAAGAAATTGTAGCCCGTACTTGGCAAGAAAAAGAAAAAGTACCGCCCATCGCTGCTCCGCAATGGGGCGGATCTTTAAACTATTGGCTGGCTTTGCTTCAAGCACAACGTTATTTGCTGGCTGCGTTCGGAACGGCGCTCGCTAGTCATGAATTGGAAAAAATAGTCTATCCTCACTTGATCTCCGGCCCGATGGACGCCCGACAAAGATTGGCTTTCTTGCGGTTTCATTTGGAACGCCATCAAGAACAGATCAAAAAGGTAAAAGCTTTCGCTGGTTTTCCTGTTTGAAACAGGATCCAAAATCCTTATTTTGAAATGGCCAGTCCTACAAATGAATCTGCGGTACCGTAGTACAAAAACCATTTCTTTTTAAAGTAAACCAAGCCTTCGGAAAACGTGGTTCCAGCCTGGTATTGTCCAGTTACTTCATGAGGCAGGCTGGGTACAAGAAAAGGTTTGTCCAAACGACGAAGCAATTGCTCGGGATTAGTAGCAGAGAAGGTGACCCGACCTACGGAATAGGTTCCTTTTGGCAAACTGGGATCGGCATCTTCCCCGGTGCTGTTGCGACCGTTGTAGAATAAATAAATCTCCTTGTTGATCATAATTGCTGGTGGCCCGCATTCAGTCAAGCTACTATCAAACATGCCTGGTCGGGTGCGAAGTGCGGCTTTCAATTCTCCCGTCTCATCGAGCAGTGGATTCCAGTCGTAAAGGTTATCAGACCAAGCCAGATTGACAATGTGCTCGCCCCAATACATCCAGTATTTGTCATTGATTTTGACCGCAACTGGTTTGCCATGCACCATTTTAGTAATGATGGATCCCGATTTACTCGCCATGTTTAAAAATTTGGCATTGTGTGCTTTGGCAAATGCTGGCCCTTTTTTCTCCCAATGTTCCAAGTCTTTTGAAAAGGCGATGCACAAACGCGGAATCTTGTAATTCCAGGAGGTATAAGCTACTACAAATTGCCCATCTTCCGTCTGCACCAACCGCGGATCTTCACATCCTCCTGGGAAATCGTATTCTTTTTGGGCATCATTATCAGGGTAAAGTACCGGAGTGGGATGTTTGGTGAAATGAACCCCGTCGGTGCTTTCCGCCAATCCTAAGCGTGAGGTTCTCCCCCCTAGGATAGCAGCCGGATTGTCTTCACAACGGTAGAGTAAAAAAACTTTACCGTCTTTTACGATTGCACCTGGATTAAAAACATCGGCGCGTTGCCAGCGCACCGTTTTTTGTTTTACCGGACAAAAAAACGTAAAGCTGGAGTCGGCTCGGAGGATTGGATTTTCAGTAGGTTTGGAAAAGGCCAATTGATCGATGCGCTGTTGCATTTTTTGGACGGCACAGGTTGAAAGTAACAGGGTAGTAAGCAAAAAAAGTGCTAGATTCCGCATATGGTGTTGTTTTTACAAATCTATCAACATTGCAATCAGTAACTGAATAAATATTTAGAACATGATTCTAGAACACGTTGCCATTTGGACTCGACAATTGGAAGTGCTTAAAGCCTTTTATGTTCAATACTTTGGAGCTGTCTCCAATGAGAAGTACACCAATGTACAAAAACAGTTCAACAGCTATTTTCTACAATTTGAGTCGGGCGCTCGATTAGAGCTCATGAGTAGACCCGACATTCCTGAAAACGCCAATGATTCGGTGTCGGCGCAGTATTTGGGGATTATTCATTTGGCTTTTGAGGTGGCGACGATGGCGGAGGTGGATCGAAAAGCGAATGAATTTCGGGCAGCGGGTTTTGTTATTCTTAGCGGTCCTCGAAAAACGGGTGACGGGTACTATGAATTCGAGACTTTGGATCCGGATAAGAATAGATTAGAGGTGACTACTTTGTATCGGGATTGATTTTTTTGGGATTGCGTTCCGCGATGGTTTTTAGAACACGGATTGGGCGAATTGGATACGGATTTTATATTAAGCTATGAATGAGCTGCAATGCGTGCTTCCTTCCTTGAGGTATTTTGAGAAGCTGCGTAAAAAAACAAACCATTCCAGGTCAAATTCTATTCTTCCTCCTCATCTGTTAGGTCTTCGGGGATTACCAATACTTCGGCCATGCGTGGTGCTCGCCATAGTTTTTCCCAATCGTTCCAGCGGAAAACCCAACTACTTGAAAACAGTACGACTGCAAAAACGAGCAGTTCCCAGACATAATTGACCCAAGTGACCTCGATGTTTTTGAGACTAAACAAGGCATAGGTTTGCAAAGCGCTTTGATCGTAGGTAGCAAATAAGGCATTGAATAAGTTGACCCCAAAATGCAAACCCATGGTCAGTTCTAGTCCTTCGTCCATGTTGGATACAATGCCCCAGAGCAAGCCGGGCAAGATATAAAACGGCATCATTTGCCAGAAGCCAAAAGCTTTTACCTCGGGGTTGTCATTGTGCATCAAACCAAAAATGACGCCGGTAAGTAGAATGACCATCCAAGGGCGGCGCAATACCAAAAATAAGCTTTGGGCAAAATAGCCACGAACTAATAGTTCTTCAAAACCGGTTTGTAAGGGAAGCATCACCAAGCAGACCAACACCAGCGGAAAAAATTTGGTAGGATCAAATTGCCAGACAAAATCGTGGGGATGCGCCCAATAATCCCACAACTCAAATCCGCCATTCAATAGCAACATGAGTGCTAGTCCAAACAAAAAGCGATTGAAACGAAATGGACCCGCAACATTGACCAAAGTAGAAAATGGTCGCATATGGAGCTGTGGAAAAATAACCGCCATCACCACCACACCACAAGCAAAGATGGTCAAAAATAGAAAAAGAAAAACGTTGAGACTTACCCCTTCCGCTTCAATTTGCTGGCTGGTCAGCTGTTCTTTGCCAAACAATTCAATGGCATGGCGCAGTGATTCGTAGGGTACTGTCAGAAAACCAAACAACAGGGAAGTTCCAAAAAATAGGGCTACTAAGAAAAGGGGAAAGCGCCACCACTGGTTTTTTCCCAATTGGGCATTTTGTAGGTACATGTGTGCGGACTCGTTTTTTGCCAAAAGTAGTCTTTTACCGCACCAACTGCAAATCCCCCTTCAATACTTCTGTTTTGCCATCAAAAAACTCAACCACCGCCAAAAATGCATACACATCAGGGTTTAGCGGCTGACCATTAAAATATCCATCCCACCACTTATCCGGACTAGGCGCAGAAATGTAATCTTTTCCAGCAAAAACCAAAGTCCCACTGCGTTCAAAAATCCGAAACTCATGGATTTCCTTGACCCCATAACTAGGAAAAAACTGATAAAAATCGTTGATGTTATCCCCGTTGGGACTAAACGCATTCGGAAAAAAGATCGATTTATCCGACAAAACCCTGATGTCTATCGTATCTTTTAAAAAGCAAGCACCCTGCATAACTTCCAAGATATAGCGCACCGAGCGCTGCGGCATCGAAGTAGGTTCCGCCACAGTACCAGAATCCAAATACTGATCAGGTACCCAACGAATGGTCGCATCTTTGGTATTTATGGAGGTACGGATGCGAATCGATTCCCCCAATTTGATGGTCGTATCGTTCATCACCTTGGCCAAAATGAATTGTTTTTCCGGAACAGTGATTTGTAAACTCGTATCGCAACCCGCAATGGTCTTTACATCCACCCGGTAGGTTCCGCTGTTTTTTATTTGAAACCGGTTCACACCCTGTTGCAAAAGCGTATCTCTGCGAAACAAGTAAGTGTAATCAACCGCTAAAGAACCATTCACCAGGATGAGGGCGTCGTCTCCTGGTCGACAACGCGGGTCTTCATAGCTCACTTTCACCTGCGGCGTCCCATTGATGGTGACGGGTTGGGTCAAGGTATCAAAACAAGTGCTGTCCAAACTGGCCACCAGCGTGAGTTTGTAATCGCCGCCTTTTTGGAAACGAAAATCAGGATTTACCAATATTGACGTGCGACTATCACTTAGCGTCCAGCGATAAGCTTGAGCATTGTTGCTGCGATTGGCCAGTGACAGCGTTACCGGCGTACATTTGTTGCTCAGGGTGTAAACAAAACCTGCTTTGGGGCTGGGCCGTACAAAAGCGGTTTTGCTTATCGAATCCCGGCAACCCAAGCGGTCTTGCGTCCTCAATTGAATCGGAAATGAACCGCTGGATGGAAAACGAAAGACCGGATTACAACCATCAACAACCGCCCCGGCAATGTTCCATTTACAAGCCGCGCTCCCAATAGTCTGGTTGATGGCGCGAATGGGAACCCCGGCGCACACAGAATCCAACAAACGAAAATTGGTTTTTGGGGGGGCAACGATACGGATGTCCCCTCCTACTCTACTGATGCAGCCTTGCGGCGAACGCGCCAAGGCACGTAAGCGAAAAACGCCAGCAGTATCAAACCGAAAAGTGCTGATTTTCTGCGCAGTAGAGTCGTTTTTCGTAAAAAACAGCCGGTGCTCGTTGGCGCTAGTATTTATGGTAAAAGCTACCGCGGTTTTTACACAAGCTTCGGGAGCAAACGCCAAGGCAATTGATAGGGTATCTATCACGCGAATGCTGGCATTGGCTTCGTCGGTTCCGCAAGAAGTAACGCGCAGTTTGATGGTATAACGACCCACTTTGGAAAAATTATGGCAGATTTTCTCCCCCGTATCGGTGTTACCATCACTA
Organism: Chitinophagales bacterium; assembly: GCA_038240665.1. Taxonomy (GTDB): domain Bacteria; phylum Bacteroidota; class Bacteroidia; order Chitinophagales; family Saprospiraceae; genus Haliscomenobacter. The sequence continues at coordinate 13,780 of JBBRGN010000079.1, forward strand.
AATTGCCACTCCAGTCGACTGCCTTTGGGGCGAGAAAAACTTTCCAGACACAAGGGCGACCCCAAACAGATAACTGAATCCGGCAGTGGAAAAAAAGCGCGGGCATCGGTAGGTCGGATGGGGATTTTTTGAAGCGCCGTCTGACGTCCACATTGGTTGATGGCGGTAACCCGAACTCGGATCGTGTCAATTTCAGTGCCGGTGGTGTAAATTTGTTTGGGCGGATCAAAACCGCGGTAAGTTTTGCCATTACCAAAATCCCAAATTAAGCTATCGGCAAAACTTTTATGACCAAAAATCACTTCCTGTCCGGAACAATAACTGGGTTGTTGGGAAGCAAATCGAGCAAAGGGCAAGGCCCGCACAAAGATGCTTTTTTCCAAATCTTGGTTGTTGCAGCTGCTGCCAATTTTTAACCGCAACACAAAAGTGGAATCCTGGGTTAGAGGACTTAAGGTAAGCGCAAGTGGATTCGCCAATTGACTGACCAATTTAGCGCCCAAATACCATTCAAAAGCCGGGTTATCCCCAATACTTTCATTGCGGATGGCAACTTTCAGCGGTGCGCAACCATTTGCAGGGTCAACTGAAAAGGCCGCTTTGACGGGTTGGGCAACGGTGATCTTTTTTTGTACCGTATCCGTACAGCCTTCAGTGGAACGCGCGATCAAAGTAATCGTAAAATCGCCTTTGCGTTGGTAAGTGTAAGTGGGTGAAAGGCTTGGTGATTTTCCGCCATCACCAAAATCCCAGCTGGCTTGGGCGATACCCGCACTGCGATTTTTGAATTGTACCGGCGCGCCAACACAGGCATTGCTGATGCTGTCCAGTCCGGCTTTAGGGAGTCCAAAGACGGTGACTTTACGGTTTCCTTGATTGACACAGCCTGATCCTGTTTGTTTGAAGGTGTAAAAAAGGGTCTGTTCTCCAACTCCAGCAATTTTGGAATCAAAAATGCCGGTTAAACTGTCAATTACACCCTTGCCCTTCCAAATGCCTCCTAAAGGTGAAGCTCCAGATAGCGTTATGGGTTTGGCATCGCTGCACAGGCCTATTGGCGATCCAGCGTTTACCCGCGAGCCATTAACAGTGATGTTGAGATTGGCGGTATTCACGCAACTCCCTGAACCGATGGTGTAACGCAGGGCATTCAAACCCGGTGTAGCGCTATCGGGCGTAAACAAACCCGCAGTGGAAACGCCACTTCCGCTCCATTTCCCACCGCTCGGTTGACTTTTCAATTGAATGGGGGCGTCACTTAAGCAAAGCGGTCGTACGGTATCTAGGGTAATTTTTGCCAAAACATCAATGGAAAAAAGCGTTGAATCACGCGATGTTCCACAAAAATTCTGCACGTTAATACGGATTTTATAACTGCGGTTCTGGGTAAACACCAATGCTTGTGGCACTTGAGGCGAAGTAAACTTGGTCGTATCGGCGCCAATCACCCACCATTGAAATTGCTCGCCAGTTCCACCTTGATAAGTCGCTAGGTTGGTATTTTGAACGGTTATTGATTGGCAACTGCTGGGTACTTGTTGACTCGAAACTTTGGGCGGCGCTCCCACCTCTACATCCACGCTTGCGGAGCTGGCACAGGAACCCGAACCAATGGTGTAGCGATAGGTATTTTTGCCTAACCCAGCCTTTGATGGCGTGATAAGTCCACGGTTGTCAACACCGCTTCCTGTCCATTGTCCGCCGATAGGGCTAAATTGGAGCTGAATGGGGTTGTTGTTGGTACAAAAACTGGTCACCGGCTGAATCTTTGCTTTTTGCAAAGAGTCAATCGAAAACTGGATGCTGTCGCTGGCGCTGCCACAAATATTGCTCGCTTTTACTACAATGGCGTAACGACCAAACTGTGTGTAATTGATCGGCGTAGCAGGATATTTTTCATTGGAAATACCCGGCGAAATGCCTTTAAAAGTCCATAAAAACTGGTTGGCATCACCGCCACTGTATTGCACCAAATTGGCAGGAACCAAGCTAATTGATTTACAATCACTGGCTACGGCATTTAATTTTACGTTTGGGAGCGCTTGAATGACGATGGTGGTATCCCATTGGGCATTTCCACAGCCATTACCAGTTAAGGAAATTTTGTAAGTTTTGGCCTCATTGAATTGAATAACCGGATTCTGGCTGCGGTTGTCAGTTTGATTAAGGTATTGAAAACGCCCACCCGTGATGGTCCAATCGTATTTGGTCACGTTTTGTGATCGATCAGTGATGGTGGCCACCAGAGGATCAGCAGCATTAGTGCATAAGGTAGATCGATTAAGACTCAACACTGCCTTTGCATTAGGCAAAGCCAGCACGCGCAAATCTCGGGTATAGACTTCAGTTGCGCATTCGTTTTTGATACTCAATTTGATGGTGTAAGTTCCAGGTGAGGGATATACCAATTTAGGAGGTGCCTCACTCGAAGAAATTTTACCATTTCCAAAATCCCATGAAAACAAGGGCGAAGCTGTATTGGTACAAGAGAGATTGTTGAATGCAGCCTCTTGTCCTACGCAAATTGGACTCGTTACTGTAAACTTTGGAATGGGTTTTAAGCGAATAGCGATCGGCGTCGTAATGCTATGCAAACTGAATTTACCATTGCTACAACGTTTGATGATGATCATGCGAATGTTGATGGGGATGAGGGGTTGGGCCACACAAGTATCATCAGGAAAATTGTAAACGTGGGTGGCGTTTTGCAAACCAGATACTTTGGTGATGGTTCCATCCCCCCAGCAAAAAAAAGTTGAGTCAACTCCCTGTCCTGGGTCGGTTTTGTTGACAAACTCCACGAGTTGACCTTCACAAAAAATCGTTTGACTACCCGTACCCAAACCGCCAGAAGCAGTCAATACGCCACAATCGACCGAGATGGTTG
>JBBRGN010000080.1:0-16560 GCA_038240665.1 Chitinophagales bacterium
GGGACTAATAATTTACCGCCTGCGGATTCAACTAAATCGACTGCTAAATTTGCTTTGATTCAGAACATGCGTAGTGTTGGAGCGGGTGATCTGGATGGAACCAGTATTGGATCAGGTGATCTGGATGGAACCAGTATTGGATCAGGTGATTTAGATGGTACCCGTAGTATTGGATCAGGTGATTTAGATGGTACCCGCAGTATTGGATCAGGTGATTTAGATGGTACAAAATCTATTGCTTCACAGGAAAATATAAATTGGTATTACGTTGATCTTAATGTTTTTGTGGTGCGCATTCGCCGCAGTGGCGAGTTGTTGATCATTGAAACATTACCAAGATAAATTGCTAATGAGGTGTTGCGCAGTGTAGGGTAGGATTGGCTTCAAATAACTTTTAAGTCAATCCTACACAGTGCAATAAATTAAAATGAAAAGTGTAAAAAAGGATCGATTTAAGATTAAAACAATCATTCCGATTCATGTTTTTTTAACTTCACGGGGTGTGGGTTGCCAAATAAAGGACATTGATTTAATGTTGCGACCTATATTAAAGAGTAATCAAATGTCGTATTTTCCTTTCTACTGTCCATTTCGGGTCTCGAATTGTTTCCAAATTGGAACGTGAAAGAGATTTTCTATTGTCCAACACAACAACAATTCGTGGATGTCCTCCGAACTGGTTTCAATGGTTAGTAAGTAGGTATGGAATTCTTGAAGGATGCTTTTTTTGTAGAGAGAACCCTCTTTTTCCAAGCGCATCAAATAATCGATGACCTTGAACTCAAAATCTAAAATGAGTTCGATCTTTTTTAACCAGGCTTTGGTTTTTCGAATGTATTTCTCGGTGTGCTCATCTTCTAATTTAAAGAGGGCTAAGATTTTCAAAATGCTAGCGCTGATTAGGATGTTTGTTTCGTCTTTGTTGGGGTCTTTACCGATCAGCCAATCGCAATAACGTTTACACTTCTTAGCATCACCAGCCATTAATGTTAGTATGGCTAGGTTGAAATAGGCCCTGCGTTGTGCAATTTTTGGAATACTGTATTTGACCAACCCCACCCGTACTTCTTTGTCGAATTTTTCATAATCTTTTATAATGCCCATATTGAGGTTATAATTCAACTGAAGAATTTTAAGTTTTCTAAATTTATGGACTTCTTCAAGGAGATTTCTAGGTTGAATGGCTTCTAATTCTGCTAAGATGGGTTTGGCTTTTTTGAATTGTTGCCGTGCGGAATAAATGGTAATCAAATTACCCAAATCTACAATGAAAGCATAACTGTCTTCTTTTTGGAAAAACTGGTTTTCTTTCCAAAGTTTGTAAATCTCGGCAATGGTTGCATCCCTACTTGGAATGTCTTCAATCATGGAAGCATACAAAACACGAGCTTGTAAAAATCGGAAACGGGATTTTAAGTTATTTGGTTTGTTGTCGTTTTGAAAAAAAAGTTGGTATTTATCCTTCACATTGTTGATGAAACTTTCAGGACGATTGTTTCTAGCATAATTCGAGGCAATCAATATTTCATCATTAATTTTTAGTGCAAGCATTTCTTTATCAATGGCCTGTTGGATTTCGGATACCGCTTCAATTTTTTCAGTGAGATCTTTTTCAAAAGCATCACCTCTTTCAGCTTTGAGTGCTCGGCGCATTTCCCGATTGATTTCAAGTTGGAGGATGGAGTCTCCAATTTTTATAGCCATTTTTTCTGCTTGTTTGAGTAGATCTTTTGATTCTTCAAACATTTGGGCATGGAACAGATAGCCGGCGTCCAGTATTTTATTTTTGATCTGCCGGGTCAAATTTTCTTCCGCATTCTGATTCCGTAAACTGCGCAATAGCGCATCGTAGAGATAGGCTTTTTCTTCAGAGAAATTGCTGCTGTTAAAGGTCTTTTTTAGCGCACCTTCATCATACTCCTTCATCTTGTTGATCTCACTAAAGATCTGCCAGTATTGGGGCGTCGCATTGTTGCGTTTAGCCTCCAAAGTGAAGGTGCGTTTTTCATTGCGACTCATCGCATGGATGAGTTTAAATAGTGAATCTTTCATGCGGGAAAATAAATGAAAAAAATGACCCAATGGCAAGCGTGTTTTTTTTAAACGTGCGGGGCTAAAATAGCGATATTTATTAGGTTTAGTCGTTTCTGTTTAAAAAACAACATGTTTGCGACATTAAATTCGTTAAAAAACCGATTTTTAACGGCTTAAAAGGCGAGTATCTTTGTATCATTCCCGGAGGGTAATGTACAGCAGTAGAAGAGAAGAGGAACATACCGAGCCCTAAGTAAAACGCCCAGTGAGTGGCGTTGGGTCATCAACCCAACGCAGTTTTTTTAAAACAGAAGACAGTGATAGTTGCAATATTCCCCTGCCGGGGAGCTCTGATTCGACTTCCCGGCATGTTTTTCACTCCACTGTTCAAAGATACCGAGTTTTTATAATCCTGAACATATTATGAGCAAACATCCCATAAACTTTTTTGCTAGGCTAAGTAGGACTAGCCCCAGAACACCTTATACATGACTCTAGAACCCTTTTTTAAACTAAACCCAAAACCCTAATACTAAACCCAATTTGTGTTATCCAATGTAACTAGACCCAGTTGATGAAACCCCAGATTTTTTTTATACTAAACCCAGTTGATGAAACCCCAGTTTGTTTAAAACTAGACCCAGTTGGTGAAACCCAGTTATCTTTTTTTTGCGTTTGACACCTAAAACTCTACTGTTCCCTCTTTTGATTGGTCAGTAATTTTTTAAAATGCGAGAGGCGCCCCATTTGGAGCGCCTCTTGTTATTTGTAAGCTGTAGGGATGAAAAACATCGTCAAGTTCGGATTTACAACCACTTCAGCAAGGCAATATCTTGTCGGTGAGCCAAATGATCATGTTTTGGATACATTCGGAACCCATATTCGTAAACGCCTGACATTTGCAAGTTAATATCACCACTGAACGTAGCGGTATCGCCTGATTTTCCGCTCAGCTCTAATTGTTGTACAAAACGCAATTCCAGATCAGCAACGGTAAGGCGTTTGAAAAATACCACCTCTACACCAATGCTTTCTGCGGGGATGTGATTAAGGGCAATTTTGAATTTTACCCCAAAATTTTCTCCCAAACTTAGCGAGTAGTTATCGGTATCAAAAACCTCCTTTTCAATAACGTGTACACCTTCCCAGTTGCGGGTGATCAAACCCTTCCATTCACTTAAGGCTTTAGCGTCTTTGTAGTGATTGGTCTTGAACTGTCCGCCGCGTTTGGCTAGCTTAGAATAATAACGGGAAAAATAATCATCCATCATCCGTTTCATGGTGAAAAGAGGCCCCACTTTAGCAATGATGTTGCGAATATAGCCTACCCATTTTTCGGATACGCCATGCTCATCTTGATCGTAGTACTGTGGTATGATGTCCGTTTCCAAGATATTGTAGATGGTTTCGGCATCCAATTCATCTTGCAAAATGGGATCATCGTAGGTGTTGTCGAGGGGGAGGGACCAACCTGAATCGGGGCGATAACCTTCCGCCCACCAGCCGTCCAACACCGAAAAATTCATAACGCCGTTAATGGCTGCTTTCATCCCTGAAGTACCTGAAGCTTCCAAAGGGCGGGTTGGGGTGTTGAGCCAAATATCGACACCTTGAACCAAAAGCTTGGCCATCTCCATGTTGTAGCCTTCCAAGAAAAGGATCTTACCAGCAAATTCTGGGCGCTTTGAAATCTGTACAATGTCCTTGATGAGTTGCTGTCCGGGAGCATCGGCAGGGTGTGCCTTACCGGCGAAGATAAACATCACTGGCCGATCTTTGTCGTTGACCAAGTTGGACAATCGTTCCAAATTTTTGAAAAGTAGTCCCGCTCTTTTATAGGTAGCAAAACGGCGGGCAAAGCCTAGCACCAGCGCATCTTCCCGAATACCATTGAGCACTTCAAAAATGACGGTAGGTTTTTCACCCCGACGGGTTAAATCATCCCGGAGGTGCGTTTTTATATGATCCAGCAGGCGTTTTTTCAACGTTTTGCGGAGGTCCATGATGCGTTGGCTGGGAACCTTTTGGATGTTATCCCACAACTTAAGATTGGACTGGTCTTTTAAGAATCCCTCGCCCATCATTTCCACGTAGAGCTTGTGCCATTCGTTAGAAATCCAAGTAGGGTAGTGGACGCCATTGGTAACAAATCCTACATGCAACTCTTGGTGGTTGTAACCAGGATACAATACCTTAAACATTTGCTGAGATACCTTCCCGTGTAATTCACTTACGCCGTTGACTTCCTGTGCCAAGCGAATCGCCAAATGGCTCATCGAGAAAACTTCTTCGGCGTTACTGGGATCTATTCGACCCAATCCCATGAAACGCTCCCAGGTAAACCCTAGCGTATGTACATAATTGCTGAGGTAAATCCGCAACAAATCTTCCGTAAAGTGGTCGTGACCGGCTGGTACCGGCGTATGCGTCGTAAACAAAGAGGAAGCACGCACCATTTCAATCGCTTGATCCGTAGAAAGGTGATGGTGTTGCATCAAATTCATGATCCGCTCTAAGCCCATGAAAGCGGCATGACCTTCATTGCAATGATAAATGTCAGCTTCGATACCCAAGGCTTCCAAAACACGAATACCGCCAATACCAAGGATGATTTCTTGTTTAAGTCGGTGTTCTTTATCACCGCCGTACAATTGGTGGGTGATGTTGCGGTCATCCCAATTGTTTTCAGAAATATCGGTATCCAATAAATACAAGGGAATACGTCCCACTGGCAATTCCCAAACTTTGGCATAAATCGCCCGACCAGGGAAGTCCACTTTAATTTTTAGCCATTCTCCATTGCTATCGCGAACGGGATGCATGGGTAGTTTGGTGTATTCTTGTGGCGGGTAATTGTTGATTTGATCGCCATATAGAGAGATGGCTTGTTCAAAATATCCATAGCGGTAAAGTAAACCGATACCGTACATATTGACATTTTGGTCGCTGGCTTCTTTCAAGAAGTCTCCTGCCAAAACTCCCAGACCTCCTGAATACAGGCGCAAGGAAATGTGCAAGCCAAATTCCATGCTGAAATAGGCAATTTTCGGAGACGGAGTCTTGGGCTTTTCTTGCATATAAGCTAAGAAAGCTTTGTGAACCCGGTTCATTTTGGCCATAAAGTCGGTATCCTTAACCAAACCATTCGCACGTTTTGAACCAAGCTGGTCTAACACGTAGATTGGATTGTAGTGTAAGGCTTCCCAGCTTTCTGGTGAAATAGATTGAAATAATCCAATCGCTTCTTGGTTCCAAGACCACCAGATGTTGTTGGCAATCTCTTGCAAAGGGGTCAACTCCTCGGGCAAACGAGATTCAATAAAAATCCGCTTTAATTTAGCAGGATTGTCACGCAATTGTTCTACCATGACTTTAGATTACAGTGTAAAATTTACACTAAGATAAGAAGAAAATTTTATCTTCTCAAGAATACCGACTTGAATCGATAGTAGCCAAAGCCGACTCTGAGCACTATGTTTTGGATAACAAAGTCATTATCAACGTAATTTAAGGTAGGATTTTGGTAACGGTTATTGGAAATTAAATTTTTCAACTGTCGGGTATAGACGGCTTCGAACTGCAAAAACAGCTCTTTGAAGTGATATCGTACCCCAAGCCCAGCGAGGACGTTGATGTTCACTTTTCGTCGATAATTGGACAGACTTAACCCGGAAGCGGTTAAGGTATCACTGGCAAAGTAGATGCTGGCATTCTCAATGTTGGCGGATTTTTTTTGTAAAAGATCGATCATCAATCCCCCAGAAACAAAAGGCGTAAATCGCTGGTGTACTATTTTGTCGTATTGGGTTAAATTATAGGACAAAAAAATCGGGATTTGATACCACCAATGTTTTTCATTATAGGTCAAGGTTGCTGGGCCGCGTTGTTCGGTTTTTGAGTTCAATGCGTTGTCAAGTAGAGCCGTGTAGCGGAAGGAGTAGCGCGACAGCCCAAAACCAACATTGAGATCGACGTTAGAACGCGACAGTGCAAAACCAGCATTGACCGAGGCGGTTACACCCCAGGGGTCATCGATCAATTGGGTGTATTTTGCACTGACAATCCGTGCACCATTCCAGGTCATGGGGTTCAGAATAATGGGTCGGGTGTATACAAATCCCCCCACTTGGAAGGTAAAATGCTGGTCAGGGGAGGTAATGACCTGTCGACGCAGGTAAACCATTTCAGGAATGCTATCATCCGCTTTGTAAAAAGGATCCAAACGCAATAGTTCCAGCATGGTAGAACGGGCCTCAATGTTGCTGTCTAAAAAAGCATAGTTTTTTGCGGCTAATTCCAAAATATTGCGGCGTAAACTATGGGATAAGCTGCGATCAGCGATGCAAGGGCATAATGAATCGGCCGCTTCAAATAACTGGCCACTACGGAACAGTTGCAATGCGGAAGCATGGCGTTGTTCACAAGGATTCAGTTGCGCCGAGAGACGAGAAACTGCGGTAAACAGCAATGTGCTGATGACGAATATTTTTAAAAATAAGGAACGAAAAATATAGGAGTGCATGGTTAATGGCATACGCGTTGGTTTTTGGTTTCTGTTCCAAAAAAACGACGCCAATCTTCTTCGCCGATTAAGTCGTATTTAGGGCCTGGGTAAAGCCGGAGTAGATCGTTACAGATCTGTTCTGCGTAGACGCGGGGCTGAAGGTTCCAGAAATACAGCGCTCCATTTTGTCCTCCTGTCAATAAATAGCGTTCGTCAGGAGTAAACGCTATCGAAAAAATCCAACCTTGGTCGCTGAGTAACACCAGGGGTTGGTAAGTAGGATCGTTGTATTGATGTAAGTCCCAGACGGTCACCGTGCCATCATAACTTGCAGCGGCCATGAAACGACCACTACGGCTAAAAGCAAAATCGGAAATGCTGGTTTGGTGTTGTTTGAACAATTCAGAAAAAGCGCCCGTAGGCAATTTGGGATTGCTCATGTCAATTTCCAGCAACATAATTTGCCCATCTTGAAAACCCATAGCAAGGGTATCAAAACCGTTTTTACCAGATTTAACAGCCGAAGCGGTAAGGTTGCCAAAATTGTACTGTCGAAAACTGAATTGATTCCTACTGGACGCTTCGTTTCTATATACTTCTAATTGTAATTGGTTGAAATCGCCACCATAAAGTGGCGCTATGCTGTATCCTAATACCGGGCGCAAAGGCGCAAAAGCGTTGACCTTGGTCGATAATTTGGCAATTGATTTTACTTCGTCGTCTTTGGCATTGAAAATATAAGCTTTGCTACGGCCATAGCCAATAAAGGAATGCCCGTCGTCCAAAAATCCGACTTGGAATATTTCCTCCATCAAGCCTTGTGTCCAATAATGCCGCTCTCGAACGCCAGAATTTAAGTTGAACACCTGCAAATAAGAGAGTTCCCCACCAATGAGCAATAGAGTGTTGTCATTGTTGAGTGCGATACTGTTGTGAACTCCGCCGCCATCAATAGGGATTATACGTGAGGTAAGTTCGGGTTTACCTACTTTGTGCCAGCTGTTGATTTTCCATTCTCTCACTTGACCATCGCTACCAGCGGTATAAAAAAGCTTGCCATCCGGATGAAATACAATATCGCGGATAGCGCCCAAATGGGCTTTTTCGCTAAACTGTAAAGTAGGATCCAAGCTTTTGGCTGCTTTCACCAAAGCATTGAAAATAAAAGGATGCCTGGTCAACCCGGTATCTGCTGATTCCCGAATAAAATTGTAAGCTTGGCGCGCCACCATTGCCCGAAGATGAGGGTCTTGAATATCATCTGATCGGGCCGCAGCATTGAGCGCTACCACGATACGGGTAAATTTTTCTGCCCGATCGTAGGCTATTTTGGCCTCTTTTTCGGCGTTTTCAGCTTTTATCCTGGCTCGTTCGGCAAGACCGGCGTTGGTTAGGGCTATCTTGCGTTGTTCATCGGCAATTTGGCTTTGAAGTTCTGCTTTGCTGCGTTCTTTATCGGCATTTTTTCGGGCCTCGCGAGCCTCTTCAGCACTTTGACGAGCAAAAAAAGCTTCTCGCTTGGCCATTTCAGCGTTAAAATTGGCCAAAAAGGCTAGGCTATCTTTTACATCTCGCTCTTTAAATGCCAAATCCCTTAAACTATCGGCCTTTAATTTGGCCACCTCGTTTTCAATATTGAGTTTATTGAGCTGTTGGATATTGTCTTTGAGATCAGCTTGCGCTTTTACCAGCTGTTTATTTTTCTGTTGGGTGCGAAAAGTTTGCCACATTCCCCAACTCGCCAATGCAGATACGAGGATAAAAATCAAAGTAAACAGCACCCCGCGGTTGCGTTTTTTGCGTTGGATGGCGTCGCGGGAATCTTCTAAAAATGTGGTTTCCTCCTCATTAAGCTCCAAAAGGTGCAAAGAAGCTGCGAGGTAATTTAAATAAGGCTCGTCTAAAAATTGTTTCCTGCTGATGTGGTCGCGGATGGTGCTCCGCATGCTCCGCAGTACCCTGTTTTCGGCCTCTACTTTTTGAAAAGCCCGTTGAGCCAATAGGTTATTGCTGAGTTCGTATTTCCCACTGGGTGTTTGGTGGATTATTTTTTCATGGGATAAGCTGTCGAGGATGGAACGAAAAGCAGCAGGGCTTAAATTTATTTTTTTGGCCAACTCCGTGGTGATGTCAGCTTCAGAAAGCTGGATCCGGTTGCCGTTTTCTAGGAAAAGGGACAAAATATTGTTGCCCATGCCTCTAAAAGCTTCCCCCAAATTAACTTCAATCTCCTGGATCTGATGATCCAGTAAGTCGTCGATCATGTTGCCGCCAGCAACCGTTTTGATCAAGTCCGAAGTTATTTTTTTTGACATAAAATGAAATAAATGCTTTTAACTTCTGTACAATTTATCCATGTACAACTGCAAATAGGTTAAATTAATTTTTCCATCGCCTTCGCTTACATTCTGAAGGATTTTGCCGATAACCGCCTCGTTTTCCATCTCCATTCCGGCATGATTCGACACTTTTCGAATGATGGTTGTCGCTGAAGTTTTGTCCATTGTTTTAACGCGCATTTGTTCTTCCAAAATACGCGGTACAAAGGATTCCAGATCTTGAAGGTGGGAGAAAAATTCGTCGCGCACTACCAGTATCAGATCGCAATTCTGGCTAGATTCAAGTAGGTGTTCAAAATGGCGGTAACAATGAGCCAATTGCTCGTATTCGGATACCCAAATGAATAGTTCCTCCAATTGATCAACGATGATGATTTTTCGCTCTTCCTTTTTTAACGCTGTATTGCTAAATGCGAGTTCCAACCACAAGGGGGTAGCATTTGGCTCAGGGTTGTTGAGCAGCATTTTTTGAAAAATGGCTTCACTAAACAATTCCCGGCTACAAGCGATATAGCTGGTTTTAAATAAGACCTCTAAGCGAGGGATCAAACCGGCTTGAATCAGCGATGTTTTGCCTACCCCGATGGGACCAAAAACCAAGGTAGTGCGGATATCTGTATCGTTGACAATTTTATCAAAAAGTTCTTTGATCTCATTATCGCGGCCAAAAAACAGCTCGGCCATTTGTTTGGTATAAGGCTCAAAACGCACAAACGGATTTTCTGGTAAATCGTATTCGGGCAACTGGATGGGTAAAGCAATGCCAATCGCTTTGGTTTGCGCCAATTTAAGCGCCATACTATCGTGAATAAGCTCGTATTGATCGTTGTCCAAAGGCCGCAGAATACGGCGATTGACAAAAAACTGGAGATAGGTGTTTTGTTTTTCCTTGCCGAGCTCGGGCATAGCATGTTCGAGCTCGTAACGTTTTACCGGCATTTTGGTCTCTTTGTCAGAAACAAAATGCTTGAGCCATTTGAGTCCCAGTTCACGGGTATCGACTTCCTGGGCAAAAATCTCCATCTGTTCGTCCAAGAAATCGCGAAGCACATCATCAATTCTGCCTACTTCCTGAACCAAAGACTCGTCAAAAAAGAGTTTGTTGGCGTTTCGTTGTTGGGCTACACGATAGAGTTTATCTAAAAAGACTTGCAGGTAAGTTAGTTGAACCCTTCCTACCCCTTCGGTAACATTATCAATGATTTTGTCAGCGATATCGTCATTGCTGATGTGGATACCAAAGCGTTCCGTATTTAAGGTTTCTAGAATTACCCTTCGGGCATTGCTGCGGTTCATGGGTTCTACGCGTAAGCGCTTGTCAAAAAGTTGGGGAATCACTTTTTCAAAACTTGATAAGTGTGCCAAGTATTCTTCGCGCATGACCATGATGATCTTACAGGGTAATTCTGCTTTCAGTAGGCTGCTTATGGTCTGGGTGAAAGCTTCTTGCTCTTCCTCTGTACCTAAAATAAACACTTCTTCAAACTGATCAAAGATCATATAAATGGGGCGGAGGTAATCCAAATAAAGCGAGTGCACCATTTGCGCTGTAGAAAACTCCTCTTCAAAAGCCTTTTCATTGTCGCATTTATGCAACTCAGAAATCAGCGATTCATTGATGTTTTCTTTGCGGCGAATAAATATTTCAAACCAATCAGAATCATCAAATTTATTGGCCAACCCGCACTGTACTAAACTGGTTTTGCCCGTTCCGGACATACCATACACCAGAAGCAAATTGGTTTGGAACGACATCTGGTACAGGAGTTCAATCTCATCCTCTCGACCGAAGAAGATGTCCTTGTCGTCCTTACCATAAGCATCCAAAAATTTGAATGGCGATTGATTCATTGTCGGTTTTACTTCTATTTTAAGGCATTTTCAAAAGCCAATAACAGTTCCCGAATGTAGGGATAAGTATCGTCTTTGATTGCCAATTGGTCTTTTAAATTATCAATAAGCGTAAACGAATACACGCCGTCTTGTCGAGAAGTAAAAAAAAACAACTTAGAGTTTTGTTGCCCAGACAAAGCATTTTCGTCAATCAAAAATGGCGATAGATTGAGCGAAGGCTGAACCGTTTCTTCATCGCGCATCAAAATAACGGAGTTGTTGTCCGAAAACTCATCGCTTTCCAATACGTCGTCGAGTACCCCGATGGCCGCGGTGAGCTGGTTAAGGATCACCAAATTGTGTTTGTAACGCGGATTAGCATGCCGCGCCTTCATCAACTCAATGGTTTTGATGGTAGCCAAGGTATATTTGGCGCTGAATCCTAGTCGACTAAAAATTCTGATTAGATGATCTTCTGCTTGCACGCAAAAACTTTCAATTTCGTCGGCGGATACCGAACCCAACAACTCCTTTTTCATTTCTTCCAAAAAAAGAATGGCTTTTTGGAAGTCAGAATCTTGGTTGTACTTTTCCTGTAGCTCCACAAATTCTACCACAAAGGTTTCGATCTGGTTGTTCGCTAATATTTCCCCGATGGTGCGGATCAGTGTAATGAAGTTGTAAACATAACTATCGGCAGCATTAAGCCCTAAAAAATTCTTGATGATGGCTTCTTGTTCAATAGAGATCGCCAGATTGGGTTGTTTTACTTTTTCATCCCAAAGCTGAGCCACTAAAATATACCCCAAGAATTGAGCAGATACTTGGTAGAGGTTGACTATTTTTTGAAGCCTATCGGTGCTGATGTCTTCAGAGATCAGCAATTTCCGGAGGTGCATCCCAATTGGCGTTGGAAAAGAATCAATGACAGCTACGCGCAGGTCGCGAATTTTGGGTTCTCGTCCCTTGCTGCGCGCATCTTCCATCATGGCTTTGATCTTAAAACTATAGGGAGAAATGCTATTGGCGATGGTTTCGATGAGCTTTTGGTTCATCGTGGTTCCAGGCTGGTACTTCATCCCTGCGCCCCGCACGATGAAAGACCCGGCACTTTCCCGGGGTAATTTCCAATTTAAGGTAGCTTCCTTACCCTGATTTACATACAAACCCCAAGGTAGCGAATCGGTATCTTCAACCTTGATCTTAATACCTCTAAAAATGCTGGCTGCTTGGCCACTGGCCATGAGGTGATTTGCGGAAGCTAGTTTGAAAGCTTCTTCCAGTGTATGTTGATCAGCGAGTGCTTGGTAAAACACATTGGAAAAGGTGCTGGCGCTGGGATCAGCAATGGGTACGCTGGTAGCAATGACTGCGGGAATCCCCAATTCAAAGAGTAAATTGACTTGTGCGCGCGTGGAACAGCCATTGAGGAACACCAGTTGCAGATTGGGCTGAATAGCCAGCAACTGTGCTACACCGTTGGCGTTGGCAGCCTGCCCTTGTAGCAAGATAACAGTACTGTCGGCGTGGCCGCCATAATGAAAAATAACAATCCGGTCTTTGAAACTAGAAATATACTGCGTGAGATCCGAGATGGTAGCAGTCGGTTCGATAAAAAGCTGGAAATATTGTTCGCTAGCAAGGGGCACTAAATGTTTAGAAATGGCTTTGCGTTCTTCATCTAACAAAGCCAGGTGGTTGTCTTGATCATTAGCGAAAGCCAGAAAAATGACAGGTTGTTTCATTCCGGATTTTAAAATATACCGATTGTGAAGTTATCAAAAAAAAAGAATTTGTTAACAAAATGCCTAATTAAACGCTATAACGATGAAGAAAAGACAATTTGCTGACTAAAATTAGTTTTTTTCTTTATTCTAACCCAGCAAATAGGACGATTCGGCTAATTTTAACTCAAAGCTCTTGTTATAGTCCATGATCACCCCTATCTTTAGTGCGTTAACAAAAGTTCCTAAAAACCTTAAACATTATGAAGAAGCTAATTACTTTATTTTCCTTGTTGCTGACGTTAGGTTTTGCTACCACTGTAAAGGCGCAAGATTACAAGTCTGCTATTGGTTTGCGTTTGGGGTATCCCACTTCGGTCTCTTACAAATTTTTTATCTCAAAACCTGCGGCGATTGAAATTTTTGCTGGCTTTCGTGGCTATTCTGGCTATGGCTGGTTTAATGTAGGCGCAGCATACCAAGTTCACAAACCCATCAACGGAGTGGAAGGTTTGAAATGGTATTTTGGCGGGGGCGCTAGCGCTTTTTTCTACAACTACAAAACGGGCTTTGATTTTAAAAACTCTTCTAGTGTGTCGCTTGGTATCCTCGGAAACCTTGGTTTGGATTACAAAATCACCAAGGCGCCGATTAACTTGAGTTTGGATTGGATGCCCATCCTCTTTATTGGGGGCTATACATCAGGTTTTGGTGGAGGCTATGGCGCGCTATCCGTTCGTTATACGTTGAACTAATTGCAAGTTGTTTTGGTCTTGTTGATTAAGATAGTGAGTAAAATAGAGCGGTGCAGGTTTATGCCTTGCATCGCTTTATTTTTTGAAAAAATTAAATCATTTGGTTTCGCTCTCAAGTGGTAGGTAGCTATAAACGTAGTACAAATAGTGGTGATATTTTTTGTACAGTAGAACTCCAGATTCCTGAAAATTAAATTGACCCAAGAAAATGAGTTATGCTGAATAACCAATTTTTGGCAAAAGCTAAGCCCCATTAGGGTCAAAATATGGGTAGAAACGATCGATTCCCCTCGATTTTAGTCCCGTATGGGTCGTAATGTGTGGCCTTGATTAACCTTCCATATCGCGGCCCATACGGGACTTAAACGCCATTAATCCGGTCTAAACTACCCATATTTTGCCCCTATCGGGGCTCCAAGCGCCAATATTCAATATTCTGGGTGGTGCTTGTCAATTGCGTAAAGTCAATGATATTGCCCATTCAGGGTCGATGTTTGCAGGGTTTTGCACCATTTTCTGCTTGGTATTCCAATTTTAATGTGTTTGTTCTGCCTAGCTCCCCTTCCTAAACTTTTACCAAATATTAATAAATCTCTTAATAGGCGTACCTTTAACATTAGGAATTGCGTCCCAAGCAAGTTCTAATTATTAACCAAAAAACCACAAACAAATGTTGAAGACAGTTCAAAAACTTTGTTGGCTATTTTTATTGCTTTTCATTAGCACCAGTACATTTGCTCAATTAAGCGTAGGTGGGGGAATCGCTTCTGGTACGGGCAACTTCTACCCATTTGGTGTATTTGGCCGAGCGGCGTACCAGATTAATGATAAAATTGCAGCAGCAGCAACCCTCAATTATTTTTTTCCTAAAAAAGTACCTAGTGCCAGTACCAGCTATACTCAAATCAATTTAGAAGGCTTCTATACTTTGCTTGACAACGATTGGTTGGCGGCTTATGGGATTGGAGGGGTAGGCTATAGCCGTTATTCGGTTAAATATGACGCTCCGGTACTAGGGACCACAAAATTTTCGGATGGCAACTTTGTGATTAACCTTGGGGCAGGTGTACGGTATAAGGTTTCCGATAAGTTTGTACCCTTTGGCGAAGTAAGGGTTCCAATTGTCAAAAATAACACGCGATTGTTGGTAAATATTGGCGTAATGGTCAATTTGTGAGTACTAAAATGTAAACCGAAGAGGAGACTTGCGTTTTACCTCTTCGGTTTCTTATTTTGTTAGCCAGCAGACATTGGAAAAATAAAATCATCTTAAAAACAGTCAAAAACGACCACTTCCTTTAAAAAAGACGCCACATTCTCAAAAAAATGGCTAAATCAGTTGCTTCAAAGAAAAAAAACACCATATTTGTATAACTTTTATTTAGTCCCTCGTTTAACATAGTTTGTACTGAAACCTAAAGTGATCATTAGATTGCCTCCCAACCTAAGTACAAGAACCGGTTCACAAAATTTCCAGCAGGAGAACTTTTTTAAAGTTTTGTTAAGCATTGTTATCTTTTATGCTTTTGATGCTGCATTTACGTCTAATACTATGAATCATTTTGAAATAGCCTAAAACACAATCATTTTTAAATCAGCGTTTTATCCCTTGAACAGCGTAAAGATTTACGTCACAAAGCGCTATAATGAGCGTACTATGAAGAAACTACTTTGGACTGTTTTATTTTGTACCTTTTTTGTAACATTCGGCTACAGTCAAATTTTTCGGATTGCCCTACGTGAAAATACTAGGTATTGTTGTGGTTATGGCTTAGAGAATGTGGCAAACTTGTACGTTGAAGAATTTCCTGGGTTTGATTACCCTCCCAACACCGGAATTATTTACAATTGGTACATGGTGCATCCTAATGTAACGAGAACTTGGAATACTCCTGTTGATCGTCGTTCCATTGCATTGCCCTGGTCTGGAACCTATCGCGTATGGGCTCAGATCTATTTTATTGACAAAACGACCTTGCAAGTCTATGGGGTTTTTCGTTCAAATGTGCTCACTTTTGAAGCAATGGATTGTGAAAAACAAGCGCCTCATTTTTCCATCTTCGATAAGGATCATTAGGTGATAGGTAGACAAAACCTCAGAAAAAGCTAGCTGAGAGAGTTGGTGATAAGTTATTAGATTGCTCGGTTCAATCGCTACCGTCACACAAACTCAGTAATGAACAGACCCGAACTTTGAAGCCAAAGTTCGGGTCTGTTTTTTTTCAGGTAGGTCTGTTTTTTTTAAGGGATAGCAGGTTTTAACCTACCATCTCTTAATGGCTAATGGATCAGGGTCACATCACCCGAGAACTTTTTCGATCCTTCCCCTTTATCATCTTTGTACTTGATCTGGATCACGTAAATGTAAACCCCGTCGGGTACTTCTTTACTTCCCAAGGTACCATCCCAACCCCTGGTGTAGTCTTCGGTTTCAAAAATGAGGCTGCCCCAACGGTTAAAGATCAACATGGAGTATTGAATGACGGTTACCTCTGGACTGATTCCAGGAATAAAGACATCGTTTACGTTGTCCTTATTGGGTGAAAACGCGTTAGGTGCATACAATTGAAAAACGATGCAACGTCTAAAGGCCACTTTTACCGTATCGGCTTTTTGACAGCGACCATCGGAGATTTTTAGCCAGTAAATCCCTGGAACGGTAGTTTCTAAGGTGTTGCCGCTTGAGCCGTCGCTCCATTGCAAATTCCCGAATTTTACATTAGAACTCAGCGTCAAAGGGCGGTCATCGCAAGCCAGTGTATCTTTTCCCAAAATAATGGTAGGTAAATCTTTGACATCGATTTTGATGGTATCAGAATAAGAACAGCTTTTTAGGGTGGCTTTGCCGATGTAGGTACCTGTTGCTGCTATGCCTCTCGAACTGCTAGGCGAGTTGTTGTCCCAACGGTAAGAATCGGCTACCGGGCTGGTTTTGATCATCAAATTTAAGGTTTCGCCTTTGCACAAGGCGGTATCCCTTCCGAGATTAAAACGGGGTAGGGGATTGAAGGTCGTTTTGAGGGTATCGGATTTGCTGCAACTGCCTACACTTACCGCAACCGAATATTGACCAGATTGACGAATGGCATATTGAGCGGTAGCAGCGCCATCTTGCCACTTATAGGCTGCCCCAGGTACGGTTAATTTTAACGTATAAATTTGACCTTCACACAGAGAGGTATCCCGACCCAAAATTTGGTTGGGGATAGTCGTAAACTGAACTTTTACGCTATCGCGTTTTTTGCAGCCTTTCAACAAAGCCTCTAGCCAGTACAGACCAGTAGTTGTAATGGCTCGCGTAGGTTGAGTAAGGCCATCGTTCCATTGGTAAGTTGAGCCTGCGGCAGTACCGTTAAGTGCAAGACGTTGAC
>JBBRGN010000081.1:0-16493 GCA_038240665.1 Chitinophagales bacterium
GATAAATACATCCAATTGGTTGAATCCCAGGGCGGAAAAATTCGCGATAACTGGGGCTGGTCAGACTATTACACTTACGTTTTACTCAAGCCTAACGTTCATGCTGCTTCACTTCAAGCCAAACTTCCCGCCTTTGCCGAGCGCTACAAGGGAGAAGACATGAAAACTGCCAACTATACCGTGCAATTTGACTTGCAACCTTTAAAAGACATTCACCTAAGATCACCTTATGATTATGAAATGCCGGGTAATGGCAATTTCAAATACCTCAATTTTTTAGCCTTGGCCGGCCTGCTTATCCTAATCATCGCTTGGATTAATTACATCAACTTATCGACAGCACGGTCATTGGATCGTTCGAAAGAAATCGGGATTCGCAAAGTGGTAGGTGCTATGCGGGGGCAGTTGATTCGCCAGTTTTTGGTGGAAGCTTTGTTGATCAATGTGATCTCGGCAGTGGGAGGGATCTTGATTTTTCAAGCATCCATGCCCTGTTTTCAGGACTTGGTGGGCAAAAAAATACCTGGATTTAGTTTTACTGACTGGCCTTTTTGGGCAGCTCTGGGGAGTTTGTTTTTACTGGGTTCCTTGTTGTCCGGTTTTTATCCGGCATTTGTGATGTCGGCTTTCCGCCCCATTCAAACATTGAAAGGCGACGCAGTATTGGCTGCTGGAAAAAATGGGAACAATACCCTGCGGCGGATTTTGGTGGTTGGGCAATTTGCTGCCGCCATTGTGTTTATCGCGGTCATTGTAGGTTTGTATCAGCAAATGCAGTTTATGCAGCGCCTGGATTTAGGATTTAACATGCATCAAACCCTAGTTGTTCAAGAAACCATGCCCGTTGACAGCGCTGAAGCCATCAAAGTAAACGCGTTTTTGAGCGAATTGAAACGAAATCCAGCCATTGTAGCTGCTTCGGCATCTACCGATATTCCAGGCAAAGAAGTAGGCAACGCTACTACTTTTTGGCCAAAAAACAGCAAAAACGAAAAACGTTGTCGTACGTTGGGCGTAGATCCTACTTTTATCGCAGATTATGGTTTGAAAATAGTTGCCGGTCGGGCTTTTCGCGAAAATTTTGCCGCGGAAAAAACTACCGTTATCCTCAACGAAACCGCCGCCAAAATTCTCGGTTTTGCCACCCCTGAAGCGGCTATTGGTCAACTGATTACCTATTCTGATGGCGATTTGACGGTTGTTGGCGTATTGAGCGATTATCACCAAGAGTCGTTGCGCGAAGAATATGACCCCATCGTTTTTTATGCGGGCACCAATTTCTGGGAATACTATTCACTAAAAGTCAACAGTTCGGATATGCCAGGTACCGTTGCGATGGTGGAAAAAACTTGGAAATCCTTTTTTCCGGGCAGTCCTTTTGAATACCTCTTTTTAGATGATTATTACAACCAGCAGTACAAAATAGATCGACAATTCAATACCATATTGTGGTGTTTTACGGTATTGGCCATTGTAGTAGCCTGTTTGGGTTTGCTGGGTTTATCGGCTTTCGTATTGTCCAAAAAATCCAAAGAAATCAGCATCCGTAAGGTGATGGGCGCTAGTATTTCGCAAATCGTATGGTTGGTCACCAAAGAATATTTCCGACTCATCTTGATCGCTTGCGTATTGGCTTTGCCAGCAGCCTACGGGTTGATGCACCGCTGGTTGGAGAGCTACGCTTTCCGCATCAACATCGGTTGGTGGTTTTTTGTCCTACCATTAGTTGCCATCGTGCTGATTACTGCGCTGACGGTGAGTTGGCAAAGTGTGCGGGCCGCAGCGGCAAATCCGGTAAAATCGTTGCGGAGCGAGTAATGGGATCAGTAGTGAAAATGTAGTTGAAGAACAAAAAAATAGGCTTTTTTTAACGCCGAGTTTGGGTTTTTCCCAATATTTCTTTTTCTTAGGTAATTGATTCCTAATGCAATTACCACTCTACATGAAATTCAAATTACTCTTGCTTTTTTTCTGTACGCAGCTGTATGCTTCGGCTCAGGATAAACTCCAATTGCCGGAATTGGAAAAACCCGTGGAGATCATTACCGATCAGTGGGGGGTGCCCCATATTTATGCGCAAACCGAGCACGACCTGTTTTTTGCCCAAGGTTTTTATGCGGCGAAAGACCGTCTGTTTCAGTTTGAAATGTGGCGGCGACAAGCTACGGGTACGGTAGCCGAAATCTTAGGTGACCGCGAAGTAGATCGTGACCGTGGCGCGCGTTTGTTTCGTTTTCGGGGAGATATGGAGCAAGAGATGGCACATTATCACCCGCATGGGAAGCTAATCATCACCGCCTTTGTAGCGGGAGTCAACGCCTGGATCAAACAGACGCAGCAACGACCGGACTTGTTGCCCATGGAGTTCAAGCTTTTGGGCATCAAACCAGGACTGTGGACGCCCGAAGTGGTGGTTTCCCGTCACCAAGGCCTCTTGGAAAATGTGGCGGACGAGTGGAGATATGCCAAGGCGCTGCAAATGATGGGTGCGGAAAAATTAAAAGAGCTGCTTTGGTTTCACCCCCAAGATCCTGATCTACAGATTGATCCAAAAATACCTACCGCTTTATTTGATCAAGATGTGCTGAAATTGTACAACGCTTTTCGTCGACCCTTGAGTTTTAAACCCGAGGACTTGGTCAGCGCAGTGCGCAACCCCAATGCCGAACAATACCAAGATCTTGCCGAAAATGATGACCAAGCTTATGAAGAAATGCAACGCGAAAAAGTGTCCAACATCGGTAGCAACAACTGGATCGTAAGCGGAAATCTTACACAAAGCGGTTATCCCATACTGGCCAATGACCCGCACCGGGCTTTGTCCGCACCGGGCTTGCGCTACATGGCGCATTTGAGCGGCCCCGGTTGGGATATTATTGGCGGGGGAGAACCAGTAATTCCCGGAATTTCCATCGGTCACAATACCTATGGCGCTTGGGGATTGACCATTTTTGCCACTGACGCAGAAGACCTTTACGTGTACGAAACCCAACCCAATAACCCCAACCTGTACAAAGTAGGGGGAGAGTGGCGCAAAATGACCATCATCAAAGATACGATCAAGATCAAGGGAGGTCTGCCGCTGATCGTGGAACACAAATATACCCACCACGGTCCGGTGGTATATGAAGATCCTACCACCAAAACTGCCTGCGCGGTGCGTGCTGCCTGGTTGGAAATAGGCGGATCGCCTTATTTGGCCAGTTTGCGGATGGGGCAAGCCAAAAACTGGGAAGAATTCCGCATGGCTTGTCGCTACAGCCATATCCCGGCTGAAAATATGATTTGGGCAGATCGCCGAGGGAATATAGGTTGGCAAGCGGTGGGGATCGCGCCGCGGCGGCGCAATTACAGCGGTTTGGTGCCGGTACCGGGCGACGGGCGTTATGAATGGGAGGGTTATTTACCCATTTTGGAGCGGCCATCCCTACTCAATCCGCCCCAGGGCTACTGGGCTACCGCTAATGAAAATAATACCCCCAACAATTTTACTCATCCGGAAAGTACCGGATTTGTATGGGCAGATTCCTACCGCAGCGACCGCTGTTTGGAGGTGTTGGGCTCTGGACGCCGTCATACCTTACAGGATTTCATGGCTTTACAAACCGATTACCTGTCCATACCGGCTCGGAACCTGGTTCCCTTGCTGCGCAACTTGATCAGTACGGATACCAGCGCAGAGTGGGCGCGGCAGCAGTTGTTGCAATGGAATTTTCAACTGGAAAAAACATCAATTACGGCCACGCTTTATGATGCCTGGGAACGGCAAATGCGCGTCCAGTTTGAACAAATATTGGTACCGGAAAAAGCGCGTAGCTTGATCACCATACCCGCGCAGCGGATTGTGGAGTACCTGTTGCTACCCGATGGAAAATTTGGGAATGCTGCCGACCCTGCCCGTGCCCGTAACGACTTTATGCTCAAAGCGCTCAGTACGGCAATGAGCAATTTGGAGACCCGATTCAAAGGAATGCCGCGCAGCCGCTGGCAATACGGTCAAGAATTGTACAAACACGTGCAAGTCCGGCATGTACTCAGCAATGCCGTTAATCCTGAAATTCGCAAACAATTGGATCATGGTCCTTTGCCTCGGGGAGGAAGCGGCCAAACGACCTGTAGTACGGGTTCGAGTATGAATCAAGTTTCTGGCGCTACCTTCCGGTTTATTTCGGATACCGAAAATTGGGATCATTGTGTAGGAATCAATTCGCCCGGACAATCAGGAAATCCCGATCACCCGCACTACCGAAATTTGTTTGAGTTGTGGGCCAATGATCAGTATTTTCCCTTGTTTTTTACGAGAAAAAAAATTGAATCGGTGCAGTATGGGAAGTTGAATTTGGAGCCTAGGAAATGATGAGGGGTAAAATATTTTTACTTATCAAAATCAATAGGCGATCCCCAACTCTAACCCATCGTACCCCAAAAAAACATTTTTCGGTAGCGTTTGCTCGATGGCGGAATGCAGCCCCATGCGGTGGCTCATGTGGATGAGGTAGGTTTTTTGCGGACCAATTTGCTCTATTAGATCCAGCGCTTGCAGCAGATTGAGGTGCGAGTGGTGTTCGCTGTGGTGGAGGGCGTTGAGGACGAGCGTATCCAAACCGCGAAGTTTTTTCATTTCTTCCGCCGCGATGCTGCGTACATCCGTCAGGTAAGCAAAATTGCCGATGCGGAATCCTAAAATCGGTAAATTACCATGCATCACTTCAACCGGGATGATTTGGAGCTCGCCAATTTGAATAGGCGTGGATTTATCAATGGTGATCAATTGCACCATCGGCGCGCCAGGG
Source organism: Chitinophagales bacterium (assembly GCA_038240665.1). Lineage (GTDB taxonomy): Bacteria > Bacteroidota > Bacteroidia > Chitinophagales > Saprospiraceae > Haliscomenobacter. The sequence continues at coordinate 4,794 of JBBRGN010000081.1, forward strand.
TATTTGTTTTGGGTTCGGAAAACGTAGTCAAAACGCTGGTGAAATTGCTCTTGTACACGCGGTGTGGCGTACACCGGCATATCGGCCATCTGTTTGAAATTGTAAGGTCGCACATCGTCTAAGCCTACCATATGGTCGTTGTGTTCGTGCGTCATGATGATGGCGTCCAGGTGAGCGACTTTGGCGGCCAGCATTTGTTGGCGAAAATCGGGGCCGCAATCAATGGCCACCGTGGTTGTGCCATATTGTAGCAAAGCCGCCGTTCGCAATCTTTTATCCCGCGGATTAGGGGAAGTACATACCTCGCAATCGCAACCCAGGATCGGGACGCCCTGGGAGGTGCCGGTGCCGAGAAGTGTGACTAGGAGTTTGATGGCGTTTCTTCGTTTTCGGTGGTGACGGAATTATTGCGGATGTCTTTTAGCAATTTAGCAGACTTTTCGCTGAGTTTTTCTACCGGAATTTCTAGGGTGCCCAATATTTCGATCAGCACATTGATGCGCCCCTCGGTATCATAAAATTTGTTGATTACCGCGATGTTGCGATTTTCTACCAAACAGTAGCCCGACTGAAAATTGCCTTTCTCGTAGCGTACCGTGTAAGCGATTTCTTCAAAAAGGGTTTCCAGTTTTTTTAGAAAATGCGTTGTGTATTTGAACATGCTATTGGAATGCTATCTTTAGTGCTGCTTTGATAGGCAGCGTAAGTACTTCAACAAAAATACCCAGAACGATGGCCACTTGGAAATTTTTGGCTATAAATTCTCAGGAATTCATCACAGTTGCCACCGGGCAGCTCATCAAAAGTATCATCATGACCCGTTTTTTATACCGACTGACGGTTTTATTGGTTTTTTTAAACGCCATTACTTTGCGCGCTCAAGAACAACGCTTTAAAGCCAGCATCTTGGGGGGATTTAATTTTGCCCAAATCGATGGCGATTTATTGTACGGTTACCACCAAATCGGGTTTTGCGCCGGACCGCAGGTAAACGCCATTCTCAGTAAACGTTGGGAATGGGGCGTAGGTATTCAATACGCTCAACAGGGTGCGCGCCGCGCGCCGCGCGACTATGCTTCCTCGATTTACCAGAGCATCCGACTCAATCTGGTGGAAGTCCCCGTGTTGTTTCACTTCAATGAATGGAAGTTTCAGCTGGATGGTGGGTTTTCCTACGGGCGCTTGATCAATTCCAAAATCATCGATGTCACCGGAGTAGACATTACCGAGACCCAACGCTTGAGCGATAGCGCAATTTCATTGGTTTTGGGCGGGTCTTTTAAGTTTTCTGATCACTGGGGACTGAGCATGCGTTTTACCCGTTCGCTCACCAATTTTCGAAAAAATAGCGCCGATGGTACTTTCATCAGTCGTAATGTAGGCATCAGAATGGCTTATTTTTTTTAGGGCAAACGCATGAAATTAGTACTGATCCTGGAGAGGCCTAAGGGTGGTAGCAATAACCGATTTTTCGCGACCAAAAGACCTCGAAGAGGTCTAAGATTTGCGTGTTGGGGGGTATATTACAAACCTTAGACCTCTTCGAGGTCAAAAATACGCACAAACGGGCCAATTTCCTACAGACGTTAGACCTCTCCAAGGTCTCTTTCTGGCATTCATGCGTTTGCGCTAGTTACTGTTTTTTAGAGCTTATAGCGGGTTGGTTTTTTTAGTTTTGATTTCAAGGCCCTAGCGGCAGCGCCGCCAGAACGTCGGTAGAAAGTTAATAGCAATGCTTTAAAGGTGCAGAGCACCACAACACGCACATTAGGCTTTAGTTACGGTGCTTTGCACCTTTGAAGCAAGATGCAGCATGTTTCGCAACCGACGTTTAGGCGGCGCTGCCGCTGGGCTTGTTCCCGAGATTTTTTCTAAAATACTAGATTTTTTAATATTGTACTCCCTGCAAAAAAAACTAGGGCAGACGCAGGAATGCCAAAAGTGACCTTGGAGAGGTCAGTAGTACTAACTTCATGCGCGTGCCCTGTATTTTTTTTAAAAATCATTCCTAATGCCCAGATTTGCAGTCATTGATTTAGGTACCAATATTTTTTACTTGCGTATCGTCGAGTCCTTTGATGCCGCTACCTACCAATTGGTTCATCAAGAAAGTCGCTTTGTCAAATTAGCAGACGAGGGGTTTGAAAAAATCGGAGTTGCTCCCTTCTCCCGAGGTTTGCAAACCATGATCGATTATCAAGCGCGATTGCAGGAGCATGGAGTGGAAAAAATAAAAGCCGTTGGCACTGCGGCATTGCGAACTGCCCAGAATGGTGCGGATTTCATCAACGCGGTGTTGGAAGAAACCGGTATTCGCGTCGACCTGATTACGGGCGAAGAAGAAGCTCATTTGATCCATCAAGGTGTAAAAATGGCCGTCCCTTTTAATGGGCAAAAAAAATTGATCATGGACATCGGCGGTGGTAGCGTAGAATTCATCATTGCTGATGTGAATCAGGTGTACTGGGCGGCCAGCTTTATGATTGGATTGGCGGTAATGTTTCCCAAATACCACCGCCAAGATCCTATGGCAGCAACAGAAATTGCGGACTTAGAAGCTTTTTTAAGCAACCAATTGATCCCTTTGGCGGAGGCTTTACAGCGTTTTCCGGTAACCCATTTGGTAGGTACTTCCGGTACTTTTGATGTAATTGTTAGCATGCTGGCCGATCAAAAAACCGGATCCAACTATACCCAAATTGCCCTGAATAAGGTTATTGCCCTTTATCAGCAATTGATCGCTAGTACATATGCGCAAAGAGCGGCCATGTCGGGCTTGTTGCTTTCTAGAGTAGACATGATCGTAGTTGGCATCTTTTTGATTGAAAAAATCCTCCGCATGTGCAGTGCTACCAAATTGTATGTTTCGGATTTTGACTTAAAAGAAGGCATCTTGTATGACCTGGTGGAAGGCAGAATTTAGCCTTATTCCTCTTCGGGGCTCCCCATTTGATTTTCCTGGTGCAGCTTTTGAAAAAGAGCCTCCATGCGGAACATCTCTTCCTAGGTATCATCCATGTAAAAGTCGATATCGGGAATCCTGCGCACTTGTTTGCGGAGGCGGTGGGCTAGATTTTGCCGCAAACGCTGTTTGTGCTCATCCATTTCTAGGAGCACCGCCTGTTTGTTTTCCGTGTTGAATATGCTGAGATAGATCTTTGCCAAGTTCAAATCCGGCGTCATTTTTACCGAAGTAACCGTTACCAACGGCGCTGCCCCAAACACATACACTCCCTCTTCTTGAAGAACTACGCTGAAGTTTCGCTTCACCAGTTCTCCCATTTGTTTTTGCCTTATCGTTTCCATTAGCCCGGATTTTATTTCGCTGTTTAACGCCTCGCTCGGCATTAACATTCGCTATTGACGGTATTTTTTCAAAAATAGTTGTTTTCCTACAACCGGGGCGCAAAACTAAAAAGATTTGTGTTTCATTGTAGTCATTTTATTAATTTGCGGGGTTTAAACGAAGGATTTGTTTGATCATTATGCTGGCAATTCCTAAAGACAAAGCAAAAAACAACATTTTCGTCCATGCAAGACGTACTGGATAGTCCGATTGAATACTTAAAAGGTGTTGGCCCCAAACGCGGAGAACTACTCCGCAAAGAGTTGGGTATCGCTACTTTTGGCGACCTGTTGTTTCATTTTCCCTACCGCTACATCGATAAAACGCAGTTTCACCACATCGCCGACCTGACCGAAGAAAGCGGGGCAATACAAATCAAAGGCGTTTTGCGTCGACTGGCTACCGAAGGCGAAGGCCGAAAGGCGCGGCTGGTGGGCCAATTTCGCGATGATACAGGTAAAATAGACCTGGTATGGTTTACTGGGGTGCATTATCTGCAAAAGCAGCTGGTTGTAGGACAAGAGTACGTGGTTTTTGGAAAAATCAACGCATTTCGGGATCAACTCAACATCGTTCACCCCGAAATGGAAGTATATTCGCCGGAAGCTACCCTAACCGCTGCCGCTTTTGCTCCGGTTTACCCCAGTACCGAAAAACTCAACGCTCAAGGATTAGACGCCAAATCGCGTCGCCGAATGGTGAAATCCCTGCTGGAAAAACTTCAACCTGAAGAAATACCTGAAAACTTGCCAGATTATGTTTTGCGCAAATTGCATTTTTGCTCACGGTATGATGCCATTTCGCTCATTCATTTTCCCCGCAATGCGGAGGAACTGGAAGCGGTGCGTTTGCGGCTAAAATTTGAAGAACTGTTTTTTTTACAGCTTCAACTGCTGCGTATTAAAAGGCGTAGAAAGGATGAAGTGAAGGGCTTTGTATTCGACAAAATTGGGTCATTTTTCAACCATTTTTACCAAAACAAACTGCCTTTCGAACTCACCAACGCCCAAAAAAGGGTGGTTAAGGAAATTCGTCGAGATTTGGGATTGGGCATACAAATGAACCGATTGCTTCAAGGTGATGTGGGCAGCGGAAAAACCATGGTGGGATTGCTTTCCATGCTCATTGCGTTGGACAGCGGTTTTCAGGCATGTTTGATGGCTCCTACAGAAATTCTAGCGCAACAGCATTTCAATTCCATAACCCAGTATTTACAGGGAATGGAAGTTGAAGTTGCCTTTCTTTCTGGTACGGTGAAAGGGAAGGCGCGCAAACTTATTTTGGAGCGGCTGGCCACAGGCGAGATCCATATCTTAATCGGTACCCATGCGTTGATCGAGGATCCGGTAGTATTTCAAAACCTCGGCTTGGCGATCATTGATGAGCAACACCGTTTTGGTGTGGCGCAACGGGGCAAATTGTGGAAAAAAAGCCATCCCTATCCGCCGCATGTATTGGTGATGACCGCAACGCCGATTCCGCGCACCTTGGGCATGACCCTTTATGGCGATCTTGATATTTCGGTCATTGATGAACTGCCGCCGGGGCGCAAAGACATCATCACCTTACACCGCACTGAAAATCATCGGTTGCGGGTAATTGGTTTTTTGCGCGAACAAATTGCGCTCGGAAGACAGGTTTACATTGTTTTTCCGATGATCGAAGAATCGGAAAAACTGGATCTGCAAAACCTGATGGCGGGTTATGAAGCCATGAGCCGCGAGTTTCCAGTGCCAGACTATCAAATCAGTATTCTACATGGCAAAATGAAACCAGCAGATAAAGACTTTGAAATGCAGCGTTTTGTAAAGGGTGAAACCCAGATCATGGTGGCTACCACGGTGATTGAAGTAGGGGTGAATGTACCTAATGCCAGCGTGATGCTGATTGAAAATACCGAGCGATTTGGTTTGTCGCAGTTGCATCAGCTGCGAGGTAGGGTAGGTAGGGGAGCAGAACAATCGTATTGCCTCTTGATGTCGAGTTTTAAACTATCGGCCGATGGTAGAGAGCGCATCAACACCATGGTGCGCACCAACAATGGTTTTGAAATTGCCGAGGTGGATCTCAAATTGCGCGGTCCTGGCGATATCCAAGGTACCCAACAAAGCGGTATCATCAACCTAAGGATTGCCGATTTGGCCAAGGATGGTAAAATCCTTCAAACTGCCCGTGAAATTGCTGCCCGCATTTTGGATGACGATCCTAACTTTCAGCGGCCAGAGCATTTGCCTTTGGCGCGACAGCTACAAAAGGAGAAAAATGTGTACAAGGGTTGGAGTAGGATTAGTTAGGGTACTCTCCCCAAATGTCTTCTATCCGCCTCAACTCACTCTTATTCCAAAATCATTCCCTAGACTACCCAAAAAGGTGTATTTTCAATTCAGATAATCTGGAATAAAAAAATGAAGTACGCTATCTCCTTGGTAATCTGTTTGCTGTGTTGGGCTAATGCGGGGTTTGGCCAGCAATATTTCAAGCTGCTGGAAAAAGCCAATGCGCCGTACGACAAGAAAATTGCTCGTTTTTCCAATGGTGATATCCTGGTAGGAGGTTCGCCAATCCGCGGACAAACCGCCGATCAAAATGGGGGTATCAACCTGTTTCGACTAGATCGCTGTGGCAATACCGTATGGGCTACCAATTACCAGTGGGGACAAAATTTCATTCAGTTCAAGGATTTTAAAGTTACAGATGCTGGGGATATTTATGTTTATGGCTCCGCTTATCAATCCATGGACGAGTATGTCTTTATCCTTAAACTCAATTCCAATGGCGCAATTCAGGCTTTTCGAGTAGTACATATGGGTACTGTCGATAATTTTACTTATAACCTGGAAGTGCGCGGCAGTACCATTATGGCTTATGGTTTGGTGCTCAATTACAACACGCCCAAACGGGGTTTTATCGCCCTTTTTGACGAAAAACTGAACTTCCAGTCCTCCAAAATTTTTCAACCTTTTGAATCTTTTGGTGGTGCCATCGTCACTAAAGATAATGGCTTTTTGTGTCGCTCGGGATTGTACACCTACAAATTTGATGCTCAATACAATTTGGAATGGGCAAAAACTGGCGTTACCGATCCCGGTGTTGGTTTGTTGCCCATCGCTGGCCCGGTAGAAGTTAACGGCGGCGCTATTTTTGAGGCCCTTCAGGATGACCTCGCTTTTTTTTATAAACTAGATGAAAAGGGCAACTTGCTGTGGAAAAGTGAGCAATTCAAAACCACGGCGCATCCGGCAGACATCAAATTATTGGAGGATGGTAGCCTGCTAGCGGTTTACAATTTCCCCGGAGAAAGCGGCAATACGCCTTGTCAATTGTTGTTGTCGGGTAAGGGAAAAATTATTCAACAATACAAACTTACCACCGATCAAGCTTTTTATACGGGCAATATTTATGCCTCAATCGGGGCGGATGACGTGGTAAACGTGATCGGAAACTTGGATATTCAGGCGCTAAATCCGGATTTACCTTCGGGGTTTATGTTGCAGTTTCCCCGTGATTCCTTGACGGCCAAATGTTTTAAGTGGTCGCCTTTTTCTGATTTGCGACCCAATTCAGTCGCTTTTAGTTTGACGCCCTTGGATCTTACCTATTTCAAAACTACGGTCAGAAACATTGAAGCATCGGCCTCAGCTATCAAATTTAAAACTTCGTTTGTTGATTATTGCACCATCACCCAAAAAAGCCTGGTCAAAGTGGATACCTTACTTGCTTGTGGCCAAAATTGGGAAGTGAGCTTGCCTGGACCGCTTTTTACCTGGGTAGATCCGGTAATCGACAATCCGCGTACTTTCACGGAACCCGGCGTGTACCGGGCGCACGACAACAACTGTGTATCGCCGCAGGTCTACGAATATACCTTTCAACGCACGCCTTGTGTTTGTACTGCTTATTTGCCCAATGCATTTAGCCCCAATGACGATGGCGAAAACGACCGACTGCTCTTGTTTAGCAATTGTAGGGTAGTGGAATTTTTGTTGCGCGTATACGATCGCTGGGGTGGGATTATCTATGAAAGTACCGACCAGGAAGTAGGGTGGAATGGACAAGCACATGGAAAACCCGTTGATGAAGGGGTGTACGTTGTGACGCTTCAGTACAAAATTCAAAACGATAGCAAAGAAATCCAAAACGGTTCGATTGCGCAAAATATCTTGTTGGTGAGGTGATGTTTTTTGAAAAAAAATAACTTTTCTTGGAACGCATTTGGCGGCTCTACACACAAAGGGATGAACAACATTTTTAACCAAAATTGTCATCCCAATGAAAAGCTGGAGCACCAAAACCCTATTAACACTGACCTACATTTTTTCAGTAGTTTCTATTTTTGCCCAAAACATACCACCCATTAATGGTGTCAACCAATTGTCGATCAAGGCGTCGAATTTGGTGATTGTCTCTATCGTGACCGATAAAATCGTATACAGCCCTGGCGAAACGGTTCAATCCAAAGTAACGGTACGTAATATTGGTGTGATGCCTGCTAAAGGTACACTGGAAGATCCTGCCAATGGCTATATGGTAGACGTGATCTTATCGCTGGACGATGTGGCACCGATCGCTTTTGCTACCTTGCCTGCTCCTTACGTATACCAAGAAGACATGCTGGTAATCGGCGGCCGACATAGCAATACCAATACTTTAATGCCTGGTGCGGAGCAAACCTTTGCTTTGAATTTTCCGCTGCCCAATATCATGGCAAAACCTTGTCAGTTTGGTTATGTAGCGCTGGGTGCAGTAGTTGATCCCGGACAACGTGTTTTTGAAACCAATGAATTGGACAATACCCGCTTTACACGTTTCAAGCTGAACTGTAATCAAATGCCCCCTACTACCGCGCCGCGCCCTGATTTAGTGATCAGCTTTATGTCGCTGGATATTCCAGTTGGCGGCCCTGGCCTTACCTTTTCTCCTTTGCGTGTAGAAGTGAAAAACATAGGCAGCGCACCAGCTATTGGTACCGATAGCGACCCAGTGAATGGATACATGGTGGATGTCATTACCTCGATGAATCCATCCGCTCCGGTGGTCTTTGCTCCCTTGGCAGCCGCCAATCAATTTCCGGAAGACAAATTGGTTATTGGAGGCCGGATTTCCAATACCAAGACTTTAGCGCCTGGCGCTTCCTATGTCTACTTTTTGACGGGACTGAAACTACCTTTGGTGGATCTACATAACTACTGCAACAAAACTTTCTTTTTGGGTAGTGTGGCTGATCCAGGTTTGAAGGTGGCAGAAAGCGATGAAAACAACAACACTCGGTTTATTGAATTCCGCGTGGATTGTAAAGGATATACCGGAGGGAACTAGTATACAAGCGAAAAATTAATTGTGTGTGTGACAGATGATTGTAATAAAATAGCAGCGTTGTAAATCAGACTTTTGCGATGGGGAATTTTCTCATCGCAATTAGTCTTTTAGGGAAAAATATTCCAAAAAATCCAATACTTTTTCCACGGGCATTTCACAAGGTTTAAGCAATTCGGATTGGGTTTGATAAAAATTAAAACTGATGAAGTCTGTACCCCCCAATTCTTCAGCGTATACTTTTGTGCTTTTTCCTTGATTGAAATCAGTGCGACTCAAGCCATAAGTCTTGCCCTTGTAGCTTGCTTTACAGTATCCCAGGGGGATGGTCTGGATTTTTTTCCACAAATCGGACATGGGTTCAATCATTTTTGATAAAACTCAAGCGGTAGATGGTCGGGGTCGCTGAAAAAGGTAAAGTACTTACTGGTAATTTCATCAATCCGGATCGGCTCTACAGCGATGTTATGGCTGTTTAGGTGGGCTACCGCCTCTTCCAGATTGCTCACCTCAAAAGCCAGGTGGCGCAATCCAGCAGCCTCGGGGCGCGATGGGCGTGGCGGCGGACTAGGAAAAGAAAAAAGCTCGATGACGTAGGTGCCATTTAGCGCCAAATCCAACTTATACGAATCGCGTTCGGCGCGGTAAGTTTCTTTGATGATGGTAAATCCCAATACCTCGGTATAAAATGCCTTAGATTTTGCGTAATCCGTACAGATGATCGCGATGTGGTGGATTTTATTCAGCGTCAACATGTCTGTTAGGGTTTGTGGATTAACCAATATTAGCTGTCTGCATGATGCGGTTCGTTTCTATATTGGAACACTTGAAATGCCCCTTGGGACAAGCTTCCTTACCGTGTAAATTACAAGGTTTACAATCCAATTGCTCGTTGGTTTCAACTGTATAAGCAATATCCGAAAGCGGCCCAAAACCAAAAGCCGGCGTAGTAGAACAAAAAATCGCGGTTACGGGAGCATTTATGGCCGAGGCCAAGTGCAGCGGCGCGGAATCGTTGACAAAATTCATTCTGGCCTTACTCATCAAAGCCGCAGACTCCAAAAAACTCAGTTGACCCACGGTAATGTGTACTTTTTGGGTCTTGGTTTTTTGTTGGATGCTTTCACAAAGCGCCAAATCACTCTTTCCACCCAACAAATAAACCGTGAAGCGATCCGCATAAGCATTGATCAATTCTACCCAGTGTTCGGCAGGAAACTGTTTGGTGAACCAAACCGAGGCTGGCGCAATACAGATGTACGCTTCTTGGGGAAGAAGTTTTAAAAAATCTTGAGGACGAGGATGCAATTTAGGTTTAATGAAATTTGAATCCGTAAAAGGAGTGATCAAGGCCAGGTTTCTTTTAACCTCATGGTTGTCCACATCTTGATCATTGATTTGATGGGCAACTTTATGGTTATAAAAATAAGACCAGGGATTTTTGTCAAAACCAATTTTCACCTTAGCGTTGGAGAAGGTGGTGATCAAGCCAGAAGAAAAAAAACGGTGACAATTGATCACCCAATCGTACGACTCCGCGCGGATGGAATTGATCAAATCAAGCATATTGCGGTATTTGTCCTTGCCTTTTTCAAAAACCCATACTTTTCGTAGATAAGGATGTTCGTCAAAAAGTGATTCATGACCTTTTTTGAGCAAAAAATCGATCTGCGCACCAGGGTAAAATTGATGCAGTTTTTCGATAAGCGGGGTGGCCAAAATGACATCGCCAATAAAAGCGGTCTGTATGATGAGTATTTTCATGGGTGGGGCGTCAGTACAGTGAACGCTTTATGTATTTAATATTTTTGATGAACAAAGATAACATGAATTTTCAACACTTTGAGGACGGAAGTGGTAGTAGTAGAATGTAGGTATAGGGCAAAAGCGAAAAGAAGCAAGCTCGGGAAATAAAGTTGCCTAGTACATCAGAAAAAGAAATTTTATTTCGCTTATTTCACGGAACTGTTTTTAAGTACATTGTAGATTTTTTGAAATCGTTCACCAAATGAGCCAAAATACCCGTTTAGTTTCCCTTGATGTACTCCGCGGCATGACTATAGCCGGGATGATTCTGGTCAATAATCCTGGTAACTGGGATACGATATACGCCCCGCTTGATCATGCCGAATGGCATGGTTGTACACCTACTGATTGGGTATTTCCTTTTTTTTTGTTTATGGTCGGGGTGGCAATCCCATTGGCTCTGGGGCGTAGAAAGGACGAGGGGCAACCGATGGGTATGATTTACCGCAAAATCGTATTACGGTCACTTATTATATTTGGGATAGGGTTGTTTTTGGGGTTGTTCCCAGGTTTTTATTTTCGTGACAAGGCGAATCCGCTTATTTACTTCCATTATACTGTTATGAGTTTGTTTATGGTATCCATTTTCTTTCGCGAAGTATGGAACCAACCACAATATCAAACCCCTGGTTATCAGCGTTACCGCAAATTGATCAGTTATTTTGCCTTGGCAATGGCGGCGATCATGGTAGTAATCGGTGTTTGGAATTACGATTTGCATACTTTGCGCATTCCAGGTGTGTTGCAACGCATTGCGGTGGTTTATCTTGCTTCGGGTCTATTGTTCATCAATTTTAGCCCACGCGCTTTATTTTGGATTGCAGTAGGGCTTTTGTTGGGGTATTGGGGCGTGATGACTTTGATCCCCGTTCCTGGAGGAATAGCGCCCAACTTAGAACCCGAAACCAACCTCGGCGCCTGGTTTGACCGACTGGTGTTCACCACCGATCATCTTTGGAAACAATCTAAAACTTGGGATCCTGAAGGTCTTTTCAGTACGTTTCCGGCCATTGCTACGGGAATCAGCGGTATGTTGGTAGGGGAGTGGCTGCGCAGCAAACGCAGCGATTACGAAAAAGTAAGCGGTTTGCTGGCCATCGGGGCGATTCTTTTTGCGGTCAGTTTGCTATGGAACCCGCTTTTCCCTTTGAACAAAAAATTGTGGACCAGCTCTTATGTACTTTACACCAGCGGTATCGCTATGCTTTTTTTGGGTGTAATTTATTGGTTGGTGG